>NZ_AJQF01000048.1:0-4417 GCF_000261705.1 Bradyrhizobium genomosp. III
CCGCGGGCCTGAGTTGCTCGCCGCGGCCACCGACGAGCTTGTCGCCGCGGCGCGCAAATCGCCCTCGCTGCTCGGCCCCACGGTGTTCTCGCCGTTCTCGGCCAACACGCCGCAGCTCTTCGTCGACATCGATCGCACCAAGGCGCAGAAGCTCGGCGTTCCCATCTCCAATATCAACGACACGATCCAGAGCTATTTCGGATCGACCTATGTCAACGACTTCAACCTGTTCGGCCGCACCTATCACGTCACCGCGCAGGCCGACTTCCCGTTCCGGAAAGAGCCCAGCGACCTCGCACGCCTGCGCACACGCAACGCCTCCGGCGACATGGTGATGCTCGGCAGCGTGGTCGAGTTCAGGGATGTCTCGGGTCCCGATCGCGTCGCGCGCTACAATCTCTATGCCGCGTCCGAGCTCCAGGGCGAGCCGGCGCCGGGCACCAGCTCGACCGCGGCGCTCAACACCATCAAGAAGCTCGCGGACGACACCTTGCCGAGCGGCTTCACCTTCGAATGGACCGATCTGTCCTACCAGCAGATCACCGGCGGCAATGCCGGCCTCTACGTGTTCCCGATCTGCGTGCTGTTCGTCTACCTCGTGCTCGCTGCGCAATATGGCAGCTGGACCTTGCCGTTCGCGGTGATCCTGATCGTGCCGATGTGCCTGCTCGCCGCCACCATCGGCGTGCGCATCATGGGCCAGGACGTCAACATCCTCACCCAGATCGGCTTCGTCGTGCTGGTGGGGCTGGCGGCCAAGAACGCGATCCTGATCGTCGAGTTCGCGCGCGACATCGAGAACGAGGGCAAGCCGCGGCTGGAGGCGGTGATCGACGCCTGCCGCCTGCGCCTGCGGCCGATCCTGATGACCTCCTTCGCCTTCATCCTCGGCGTGCTGCCATTGGTGATATCGAGCGGCTCCGGCTCGGAGATGCGGCAGGCCGTCGGCGTCGCCGTGTTCTTCGGCATGATCGGCGTCACCCTGTTCGGCCTGTTGTTCACGCCGATCTTCTACGTGGTGGTGCGGAACCTGGCCGAGGGGCGGAATGAGGGGAAGAAGCCGGAGGTGGTGGCTTCTTAAGCGCACGTGATGGCCACCGGTGTGTCCACATCCTCGCCGTCATCCCCGCGAATGCGGGGATCCATAACCCCAGGGAGGAGTTTGGCGCGAAGCTCTTCGCAAAACTCCTTCCTGTGGTTATGGGTCCCGGGTTCGCGACTTCGTCGCGCCCCGGGACGACGCCATTTTTGTGGCGACCTCCATACTAACGACCAACTTGAAATGGATGGGCAGGCGCGGGGTTCTTCCCTAGTATCCGCGCGATTTCAAAACAGAAAACTGCTGGGAGATAACAGATGAAATCAGCACTTTTGGCCGCCGTCGCAAGCTCTGCTCTGGTGCTGGCGGCGCCGGCCTCCGCGCAAGGCGTCAAGATCGGCATCCTCAACGACCAGTCCGGCGTCTATGCCGATTACGGCGGCAAATGGTCGGTCGAGGCGGCCAGGATGGCGATCGAGGATTTTGGCGGCGAGGTGCTGGGTCAGAAGGTCGAGCTCGTCACCGCCGACCACCAGAACAAGGCCGACCTCGCGACCTCGATCGCGCGGCGCTGGTACGACGTCGAGAACGTCGACATGATCACGGAGCTGACGACCTCCTCGGTCGCGCTCGCGATCCACGAACTGTCCAAGGAAAAGAAGAAGATCGACATCGTCGTCGGCGCCGCCACCTCGCGGCTGACAGGCGATGCCTGCCAGCCCTACGGCTTCCACTGGGCCTACGACACCCGCGCGCTCGGCGTCGGCACCGGTGGTGCGCTGACCAAGGCCGGCGGCGACACCTGGTTCTTCCTCACCGCGGACTACGCCTTCGGCTACGCGCTGGAGAAGGACACCAGCGAGATCGTCACCGCCAATGGCGGCAAGGTGGTCGGCTCGGTGCGCGTGCCGCTCAACTCCTCGGACTTCTCCTCGTTCCTGCTGCAGGCGCAGAGTTCGAAGGCGAAGATCGTCGGCCTTGCCAATGCCGGCCTCGACACCACCAATTCGATCAAGCAGGCGTCCGAGTTCGGCATCGTCGCCAGCGGCCAGAAGCTCGCCGGCCTGCTGATGACGCTCGCCGAAGTAAATGGCCTCGGCCTCCAGGCTGCACAGGGCCTGGTGCTGACCGAAGGCTATTACTGGGACGTCAACGACAAGTCCCGCAATCTCGGCGAACGCTTCCTCAAGCGCACCGGCCGGATGCCGAACATGATCCAGGCCGGCACCTATTCGGCGACGCTGAGCTACCTGAAGGCGGTCAAGGCGGCAGGCACCAAGGATCCGGATGCGGTTGCCAGGAAGCTGAAGGAGCTCCCGGTCGACGACGACTTCGCGCAAGGCGGCAAGGTGCTCGAGAACGGCCGCATGATCCACGACATGTATCTGTTCGAGGTCAAGAAGCCGTCGGAATCGAAAAAGCCCTGGGACTATTACAAGCTGCTCGCCACCGTCCCCGGCGACAAGGCCTTCTTCACCGCCAAGGACAGCGGCTGCCCGCTGACGAAGTAGGGGCGAGGATCGCGCCAATAACTCAGTGTCGTCCCGGACAAGCGCAGCCCTTGGCAACGCGTAGCGTTGTCGAGGGCGAAGCGCAGATCCGGGACTCATAACCACAGGACTGTGTGGTTACGGGGACTCGGAGTGATCAGCTCGCGCTACAACTTCGTCCTGTGGTTATGGGTCCCGGGCTCGCTTCGCGCCCCGGGACGACAGCGGAACGTGTGGCCGCGGCCCCCGCCTCACACCAGCCGCAACACCACCGCACCCAGCGCGCCGGCCCACAGTGCGATGGCGGCGATGCCCTGGATCATGAAGCCCGGGCCGCGCTTGGCTGCCGCTTTCGAATAACCGATGAAATAGACGATGCGGCCGATGATCCAGACGGCGCCGATCCCCGCCGCGATGCCGTCGCCGATATAGACCGCGAACAGCCAGAGCGCCGGCAGGACAATCGGCATCCATTCCAGCGTGTTCGCCTGGATGCGGAAGGCGCGTTCGAAATCCGGATGGCCCGACATCGCCGGCACCTTGACGCCGGTCTTGGTGCGCGCGCTCGAGACGTTGATGGCGGTGAAGAAATAAAATGCGATCGCCAGCAGCGTGACGAGAGCGGTGAAATGATACATCGCTGGTTCCTTCAAACAGACCGCGCTTCAATACCCGGTCAGCTCGAGATAGCCAACGCCGTCATGCGTCCCGGCAAAGCTGATCGGCCCCTCCCAATAGGAGAAGCCGGTCCCCATCCAGGCCCCGGGATTGAGCGGCTTGCAGTGGATCGAGAACGATCGCGACGGGATCGCGATCTGCCATTCCACCGGCAGCTTGCGTCCCGCAACCTCCGCCGTCGCTTTCGGCATCATCCGGATGTCGCCGCCCGTGATCATCTGCGTTTCGCCGGCAGCGCTGATCCAGTTGCCGAAGGGATAGTCTTTGCCGTCCTTCTGCCGCAGCCGGTACAGCATCAGCTTGTCGCCTGACGACAGATGCAGCGACAGCCAGTCCCAGCCGGTCTGGTCGGCGTCGAGCGGCTGGCTGCTCCATTCGCGGTCCATCCAGGCCTGGCCCGAGACATCGACCGGCTTGTCGTCGATGGTGAGCGTGCCGCGGGCGCGGTAGAACGGCTGGCTGTAATAGTAGGACGCCTGGCCACGCTCCGACTTGCGGCTGTAGCCGCGATCGCCTTGCAGCACCACCGCGCGATCGGCCTCCAGCGTCAGTGCGTAGCTGAAATCTGTGCTGGACGCCCTCAGCGCCAGCGGCGCCAAAGTGCGGTCATCGGTTCGCTCGAGAGCCTTCATCTCCCAATCGTCGATCCAGGCATCGAACGGCTTGGCCGTGACGCCAGCCTGGCCGACGCCGCCGCGTGAAAAGACTTCGTTGAAGCGGTGGGTGTCGGCGCGCGTCACTGCGGCATGCGCCATCCAGACCTGCTGATTGGCCCAGCCTTCGCCTTGAGGGCCTGGCTGCGCCGCCTGACGGAACAGCGTCCATTGCAGGCCGCAAGCCGCGCCGCTGCCGTCGATGAGGTTTGCCGTCAGATACCACCATTCGATGCGAAACTCCGGATGCGGCCCGTGATCGCCAGGAAAGGCAAACAGCTTTCCCGGCGTCACCTTCCCAAAGCCATCCGCTTTTTCACCGAGCCCCGCATAGCCTTGCGCGCTGGCGCGGCGTGCGAGGGCCAGCGCAGCGATGCCGCCGGCGAAGGCGCGGCGCGACATGCGATCAGCGTTCATTGGCAAACACCTTGACGAGATTTGCCGGCTGCATCCGCGCCAGCCGTGCCACCGGCAACAGCGCCGCCAGCAGCGACGCCAACAGCGCGACCGCGACCAGCTCGACCAGTTGCAGCGGAAACACCTGGAACGGCAGCCGC
>NZ_AJQF01000049.1:0-1496 GCF_000261705.1 Bradyrhizobium genomosp. III
TCGCGATCAGGCACCACGCCACCAGGAGCCCGAGCGGAACGGCCAGCAGCGCCGTGAACAGCGCCACCGACAGCGTCTTGGTCAATTCGATCGCGGCAAGGCGCGGCCGCGTGATGCCGATCGCCCATAGCGGCGCGAGGTGCGGCAGGCGGGAGTTCGCCAGCGTCAGCAGGCTCGTGAACAGCGCGATCCCGGCGACACCGAGTGTGAAGGCGTTCAGCGCCGAGGTCACTGCGAAGGTGCGGTTGAAGATGCGGATCGATTCGGCCTTCACCGTCGCCTGGTCGGCGACACTGCGGTCGTCGAGCGCAAACTGTTTCTGCAACGCCGCGATCAGGCCGGGGATATTCTCCTTCGCGACGATCAGGCCGATTCGAGTCTGCGGCGTCTGCGGAAACTGCCGGATCAGCGCCGCGACGTTGACGGTCAGCTGCCCCTTAGGGTTGCCGTAATCGGCATAGATGCCGACGATGTCGAGCTCCCAGGTCCCGCCTGGCGCCGGCACCTCGACGACGTCGCCGATGCGGACGTTGAGGCGGCGGCTGAGCTGTTCGCTGATGAAGGCGGCATTGCCCGGCACGAGCCGGCTCCAGCCGCGCGGCGCGGTTTCCAGCAGCGGCCAGCGTTCGCGATAGAGCGCGTGATCGGGCAGGCCGAGCAGCTCCACCGGCTGGCCCTGAACCTGCGCCTCGGCGCGGCCGCCCGACAGGATCGCCTGCACGTCGCTGCGCTCGCGCAGCCAGTTGCGGATGGCAACGCCTTGCGCATTGTCCGAGGCGCTGATGTAGACGTCGGCGGCGAGCCGACCGTTGAGCCAGCCGAGGAAGGTGCGGCTGAAGGTTTCCACCATGGTGGACACGCCGACATTGACGGCGAGCGCGAGCAGCAGCGCCATCAGCGCCAGCGACAATCCGGAAAGCTGCTGCCGGCTGTCCGCCCAGAACCACAGCGCAAGCGGCTTCCTCGCGGCGCGCTGGCCCGCGAGCAGGATGATCTCGAGCAGCGCCGGCAGGATCAGGGCCGCACCGAACATCAACGCCGCCAGCACGCCAAAGCCTGCGATCAGCGATTGCCCGTACTGGAGCAGCAGCAGCGCGACCGCGAACACGGCGCAGGCGGCCAGACTTTGCAGGATCAGCCAGCGGCGCTGCCTCTGCTGCCAAGCGCGCGGCTGCGCCGTCGCCAGCACCGGCATCCTGATCGCCTTGATCAGGCTGGTCGCCGCCGCAACCAGCGCGCCCGCAATGCTGATGCCGATGCCGGCGAGCCACCATTCAGGCTGTAAGGTCAGCTGCCCCGGGATCTGTGCGCCATAGAGCCCGCGCAGCGACGCCGCGACGTCGGGCAGCAGCACTGCCGCGATGAAATAGCCGCAGACGAGCCCGATCAGGCCGGCGATCAGCGCCAGCGCCACGAGCTCGATCACCAGCACGGTGTTGACCAGCCGCGCCGAGGCGCCGCAGGCGCGCAAGGTCCGCAACATCGGCAGGCGCTGC
>NZ_AJQF01000050.1:0-8782 GCF_000261705.1 Bradyrhizobium genomosp. III
GAGTTGACGATGAACAGGCCGACGAAGAACGACAACAGGCCGAACGCCGTGAGGTTGAGATGAAAGCTGTCGGTGAGGCGCTCCAGCTCGGTCTCCGCGTTCGGCTCAACCAGCTGCAGCCGGTCGCCGACCACGCTTGCCAGCGGCGCAGGCTTGCTCCTGGGCTTGCCGATCAGAAGCCGCGAGACCTGATCCGGCTTGTTCAGCAGACGCTGCGCCACGCCGATATCGACCACCAGCACGCCGGGCGCGAGCTGCGGCAACACGCGCAGCGGCGGCAATGTCGCGCCGTTGCTGATCGGTGGCGCCGCGCCTTCCGTTTCCTGCAAGTCGCTCAGCGTCTCCCGCGCCACCAATGTCTGGCCCGGCGGTGCAACAAAACTGCCTAGATCCGCAGCACCGAGACGCGGTGCGTTGCCGATTTCGACCGGCAGGGTGACCGGCTCGATCCCGAGCAGCCGCACCGAGCGTCCGTTGATCTGGACCCGCCCCTCCAGCGCCGGCGACACCGGCCAGCCGGCACGGCGGAGTTTGATGAACAGCTCCTGGGGAAATGTCGCGCCAGCAGGCGCGATCAGCATGGCGGTGCGGGCGCCGCCGAACGTCGCCGCGGCGCGGTCATAGGCATTGCGGGCCTGCTGGTTGATGGCCTGCACGCCGCTCCACAGCGCGGTCGCCGCGATCAACCCGACCAGCAGCGTCGCGAACTGCATCTTGTGACGCCGCCAATGGCTGAGCAGCACTGCGAGCACCCAGAGCGCGCGTCTCATGCGATCCGCCCCGCATGCAGGGTGAGGTGGCGGTCGAGCGTGCCGGCCAGATGCAGGCTATGGGTCACCATCAGGAAGCCGCAGCCGGTGCGCGCGACGAGGTCGCGCGTCAGCGCCAGCACGTTTTCGGCCGTGGCCTCGTCGAGATTGCCGGTCGGCTCGTCCGCCAACAGCAGCGAGGGCTTTGTCGCCAGTGCCCGGCCGATCGCGACCCGCTGCTGCTGGCCGCCGGACAATTGCTCGGGATAGCGCTTCAGGAGAGGGCCGAGGCCGAGCCGTTCGACCAGCTCCTTGGTCCAGGCTGCATCGTGACGGTCGGCGATCCGCGCCTGGAAAACCAGATTGTCCCCGACCGACAGGCTCGGGATCAGGTTGAATTGCTGAAAAACCAGGCCGATCCGGTCGCGCCGCAAGCTGGCGCGCCCTGCATCGGACAGCGCGGTGACTTCGGTGCCTTGCAGCCGGATCGTGCCGCCATCGGCGGCATCGAGTCCCGCGATCAGGTGCAACAATGTGCTCTTGCCGCTGCCGGACTCGCCGGTCAGCGCGACGCGTTCACCCTCCTTAAGGTCGAGATCGACGCCACGCAGCACATGGACCGGTTCGCCGGCCGAGGAGAAAGTCTTGGAGAGATTTCGGATGCTCAACACGATGAATGGCGCCGGGCGGAATTAGCGGAATTGCTGCGTAGCACACTTGCTGCGGAATTGCCGGGTTGCGTTGGTCTCGAAGCCGTTGTTAGCTCCCAAGACAGCCAAATCAAAAAAGTGCCAAAAGACATCGACGGGGGAGAATCATGAGCGTTGAGGGAACGACGGAGGTGGTCGGCAAGACGATCGGGACCAAGGGAACGCCGAAGGGCGCCTGGACCGTCACCTTTCTCCTCTTCCTCTTCATGGTCGTGAACTTCGCCGACAAGATCGTCGTCGGTCTCGCCGGCGTGCCGATCATGACCGATCTGAAGCTCACCCCGGAGCAGTTCGGCCTGCTCGGCTCCTCGTTCTTCTTCCTGTTCTCGATCGCCGCCATTGTGGTCGGCTTCATCGTCAACAAGGTGCCGACACGCTGGGTGCTGCTCGTGCTCGCAGTGATCTGGGCGCTGGCGCAGTTTCCGATGGTCGGCACCGTCTCCTTCACTACGCTGCTGATCTGCCGCATCGTGCTGGGTGCCGGCGAGGGCCCGGCCTTCTCCGTCGCCGCGCACGCGATCTACAAATGGTTCCCCGACGAGAAGCGCACGCTGCCGACCGCGATCCTGTCGCAGGGCTCGGCCTTCGGCGTGATCCTGGCGGTGCCGGCGCTGAACTGGGTCATCGTCAATCATTCCTGGCACTATGCCTTCGGCGCGCTCGGCGTGGTCGGCCTGATCTGGGTTTGTGCCTGGCTCGCGCTCGGCAAGGAAGGCCCGCTGGAGGACACGCAGGTCCTGGCCGCGACCGAGCAGAAGATCCCTTACTTGCAGCTTCTCACCTCTCGCACCTTCATCGGCTGCGTCGCGGCGACTTTCGGTGCTTATTGGGCACTCTCGCTCGGCCTGACCTGGTTCACGCCGTTCATCGTCAAGGGGCTCGGCTTCTCGCAGAGCCAGGCCGGCTTCATCTCGATCCTGCCCTGGGTGTTCGGTGCCACCATCGTCATTCTTACCGGGTGGATCTCGCAGGTGATGATGGCGCGCGGCTACAACACCCGCGTGGCTCGCGGCGTGCTCGGCTCGGTGCCGCTGGTCATCGGCGGGCTGATTCTGGCGATGATGCCGCATGTTCAGGGCGCGGGCTTGCAGATCGCGCTGCTCGTGGTCGGCTCTGGCCTGTGCGGGGCGATCTATGTGGTCTGCCCGCCGATGCTCGGCGAATTCACGCCGACGTCGCAGCGCGGCGCGATCCTCGCGATCTATGGTGCGCTCTACACGCTGGCCGGCATCATTGCGCCGGCCGTGATGGGGGCGATGATCCAGCGTGCCGGCAGCACGGTCGATGGCTACATGGCCGGCTTCACCATCAACGCCGTGATCATGGTCGGCTCCGGCCTGCTCGGCCTGCTGCTGCTGTGGCCGAACTCGGAAAAGGCCAGGTTAGTGCGTGGTGCTGCGGTACAGGCCAGCGCGCTGAAGGGTGCCGTGTCGCCGACGTAAGGGGGGCGGGCGAGGGTTAGATAGGGGCCGCCGGCCACAACCCCAACTGTCGTCCCGGACAAGCGAAGCGCAGATCCGGGATCCATAACCACAGGGAGGGGTTTGGCGACGACTCGGAGTTATCAGTTTAGCCCCATAACCGCTCCCTGTGGTTATGGGTCCCTGCGTTCGCAGGGACGACACTGAGAATGAGGCGCGGACTTCGCGCCTCACTCACCATCAGCTGCTAATTCACCCCCTGCGCCCCGCGGATCAGCTTCCCCGGCCGGCGGCCCGTGGCCTCGCCATGCCGCCGCGTCACCACGCCTGAGACGATCGTCGCCTCGTAGCCGTCGACGTCCTGCAACAGCCGCCGCCCGCCGACCGGCAGATCGTAATGCACCTTCGGCGGATGCAGGTGCAGACGGTCATAGTCGATCACGTTGACGTCGGCCTTGTAGCCGGGCGCAATCAGGCCGCGATCGGTGAGGCCGACCGAGAGTGCGGTCTTGCGCGACTGCGCTGCGACCACGAACGGGATCGACAGCTTCTCGCCGCGCGTGCGGTCGCGCGTCCAATGCGTCAGCAGATAGGTCGGGAAGCTGGCATCGCAGATGATGCCGCAATGCGCGCCGCCGTCGGACAGGCCCGGCACCGATTGCGGGTCGATCAGCATCTCGCGCGTCGCATCGAGATTGCCGTCGGCATAGTTGAGGAACGGCACGTAGAGCATGCCGCGGCCCTGGTCCGACAGCATCGCGTCATAGGCGAGCTCTTCCGGCTGACGGCCCTGCTTGCGCGCCTGCGGCCCCAGCGCGTTCTCCGGCGGCTGCTCGTAATCGGGGGGATCGCCGAGCAAAAACATCTTGTCGTAGTTGGGCCGGAAGAACAGCGGATCGTCGGTGGCGGTTGCCGTCTCGCTCAGGATTGCCTTGCGCACGTCGGCCTGGTGCAGCCGCGCCAGCCGCTCCTTCAAGGGAAGATGCGCGATCGCCTTGTAGCTAGGATGGGTCTGGAACGGATTGCGCGACAGCTCGAGCCCGAGCAGCAGGCCGACCGGGCGCGCCGCGATCTGCGCGGTGATGGAGAGGCCGCGCTTCGCCGCCGCATTGATCTCGTCCAGCGTCTGGCGCCAGCGGTTTGGCGATCTGTCGTTCTGCGTGATCGAGAACGAGATCGGACACTTCGTCGTGTCGGCGACCCGCAACATCATCGGCAAGTCTTCGTGGATGGTGGAGAGATCGAGCACGAATTGCAGCACGCTGCGGCCCTGGCTGTGCATCGCCCCGGCGATCGCGGTGAGCTCGTCTTCGCCGGCCTTTAGCGTCGGCGTGAAGTCGCCGGTGGAGGTGCGGTGGTTGAGCGTGCGCGAGGTCGAGAAGCCGAGCGCGCCGGAGCGAACCGCCTCGCCCGCGAGCTTGGCCATTGCGGCATTGTCTTCGGTGGTCGAGGGGTCGCGGCGTGCTCCGCGCTCGCCCATGACATAGACCCGTAGCGCCGCATGCGGCAGCTGCGCACCGACATCGATGTCGAAATCGCGCTTGGAGAGCCAGTTCATGTAGTCCGGAAAGCTCTCCCAGGCCCAGGGAATGCCGGCGCTCAGGACGGGCTCGGGAATGTCCTCGACGCCTTCCATCAGCTGGATCAGGCGGGTGTGGTCGGCGGGCTTGCACGGCGCGAAGCCGACGCCGCAATTGCCCATGATCGCCGTGGTGACGCCGTTCTGCGACGACGGCGTGATGTCCTGGCTCCAGGTGACCTGGCCGTCGTAATGGGTGTGCACGTCGACGAAACCCGGCGTCACCAGCTTTCCGCGTGCGTCGATTTCCTCGGCGCCTTTGCCAGAGACCTTGCCGACCTCGCTGATCCTGCCGCCGGTGATGGCGACGTCGGCCTCGAACAGTTCGCCGCCGTTTCCATCCGCAACGGTGCCGCCGCGGATGACGAGATCAGGGGTGCTCATGTGTTTCTTCCCGTTTTTGTTTTTCTAAGTCTTCTTTCGTCCCGGACAAGCGCAGCGCAGATCCGGGACCCATAGCCACAGGGAGGAGTTTGGCGAAGACGCGTAGTTGGCAGCTTCGCTCCACAACCGCTCCCTGGGGTTATGGGTCCCCGCCCCCCGTGCGCAATTGCGCACTAGGCGGGGACGACGATTGAATCTGTGGCAGCCGCTCTCGCTCCTCAAGAACCGGCTTGTCGCTTCCGCTCCGTGAACGGGGACAGCGCCACCGTCGCCACCATGAACACCACCGACGCGCCGAACACCCAGTGTGGCGCACTCTGGTCCATGATCCAGCCGAACAGCAGCGGGCTGATGATGCCGCCGAGATTGAAGCCGGTGGAGACGATGCCGAAGGCGCGCCCCGCAGCGCCGGGAGGAGCCGCATTGCGCACCAGCTTGTCGCGCGAGGGGGCGATCACGCCGGACAGAAAGCCCGCCGCCGTCATCGCGGCAGTCAGCGCCCAGCCGGGCAGCGTCACGAGCGCGATCAGCAGCACGATTGCCGCGTTCACGGCGAAGCAGGCCGCTGCGACATAGCCATGGCGTTCGGTGTGATCGGCAAGGAAACCGCCGGCCAGCACGCCGGCGGCGCTGGCGCCGAGGAATGCCGTCAGCATGACGTTGGCGGCCGAGTAGGACGTGCCATAGCCGCTCATCAGCGCGACGACGCCGAAATTGTTGATACCGGCGACCGACAGGCTGAGCAGCATGAACAGCGCGGTCAGCACGATCAGCGCCGGCGTGATGACAGCCTGCTTCGGCGCGTTCTCCGCGCCTGGCTTCTTCTTGCTGGCGCCGGCGTCGGGAATGTTCATGACGAGCAGCAGCAACGCCACCGCAATGCCGATCGCACCCGAGGCGATCAGCGCGCCGACGCCGCCCGACAGGGTGACGAGTGCAGCCACGATTGCCGGCGCCACCGCGCCGCCAAGAAACCCGGCAAAGGTGTGGATCGAAAAGGCGCGGCCCATCCGTGCCTCGTCCATGTGCTCGGCCAGGATCGCGTAGTCGGCGGGGTGATAGACGCTATTGGCGAGACCCAGCAGCACGGCGCAGGCGATCAGCGAGGCGTAGCTGAGGTGCAGACCGAGCAGGATCAGCGCGAAGCCGCCGAGCGTGAGGCCGGCCAGCAGAATTCGTCGCGCGCCAAAATGGTCGACGAGATAGCCGGTCGGCGCCTGCGTCAATCCGGACACCACCGCGAACACGGTGAGCGCGAAGCCGAGCTCGATATAGCCGACGCCGAGCTGAGCCTTGAGGAACGGGAACAGCATCGGCAGGACCAGCAGGTGGAAATGGCTGACCCAATGCGCGATCGAGATTCCGGTCAGCGTGCGTAGCGCGCTGTCCGCCTTGCCTTGCTGCGGTGCGGCGAGAACGTCGACCATTGCAATTCCGGTTTCACTCCCTGGAAGGCGCGCAAACTATCGGGGAGAGCGGTTATTTGTCCATGAACGCAGGCGCATGGCAGGTAGTGCGGGTGGGGGAAGTGAGGGGCGTTGGGGCGCCTCCACGTCGTCGTCCCTGCGAACGCAGGGACCCATACCGCGTGATATCTCGATTGTAACAGGTCGCAGTACCGGACGGCGATCCCCCGCCAACTTCTCCCTGGGGTTATGGGTCCCTGCGTTCGCAGGGACGACGGCGGAGAGTGGGGCCATAGCCCCCCTCAAAACGACTCGTCATCCGGACCGTAGCGGTCACGCTTGGGCGTCGCGATGTCGCCGTCCTCGTAGTCATCGTCATCGAGCGGAGGCGGGGGTATCTTCATCTTGTCTTCCGCCCGCTTTTTGTCAGCGATTTTGGGCGGCTCGCTTGGCTTGCCGATCTTGGCCATGGCTGTTCCCGGATGGTGATGCTGCATCCGATCCTATCCGGAACATATGTGTAGTTTCTGACCTATCGCAAGCAGGGCCGTCAGTGCACGAGCGGCCCGCCCGCCTTCTTCCAGGCATCCACGCCGCCGGCGATATGGGCGGTGTTGGAAAGGCCGGCCGCCTTGGCGGCGGCCACCGCCATCGCCGAGCGCTCGCCGAAGGCGCAGAAGAACACGATGCGGCGGCCGGTGGCGGCGGCGACCTCGCGCAGCATGCCGCCGGGCTTGAGGCTCTCCTCGACGGACGGATAGGGCGTATGCAGCGCGCCTTCGAGCATGCCGTGCTTCATCCGCTCGTTGGTCTCGCGCAGATCGACCAGCAGCATGTCGGGCCGGCCGAGAATGCGGATCGCCTCGACCGCGCTGAGCGCGCGGCCTTCCTTCTCCAGCTCCTCCTGATGCAGGCCGACATGCATGTTGGCGGGCACCGCCACGTCCATCATCTTCGGATTGGGCAGCTTCAGGTTGGCCATCAGCTCGATATATTCGTCGACCGAGCGCACCTGGAGCCGCGGGTTGTAGCGCTTCTCCTCGCCGATGGTGGAGACGGTGTCGCCCTTGTAGTCGTGCGCCGGAAACACCATCGTCTCGTCCGGCAGCTTGAGCAGCCGGTTGAAGATCGAATCGTACTGGGCGCGCGAGGAGCCGTTCTGGAAATCGGTGCGGCCGGTGCCGCGGATCAGCAGCGTGTCGCCGGTGAAGACGCGGTCGCCCATCAGGTAGGAATAGGAATCGTCGGTGTGGCCGGGCGTGTACATCACGTCGAGCGACAGGCCCTCGATCGTCACCTTGTCGCCGTCGGCGACCCGCATCGCCACAACGTCGGCCTTGGTCTGGTCGCCCATCACGGTCATGCAATGGGTGCGGTCGCGCAGCTCGCCGAGGCCGGTGACGTGGTCGGCATGCAGATGGGTGTCGACCGCCTTGACCAGCTTGAGGTCGAGCTCGCGCAGCAATTGGCAGTAGCGATCGACTTTCTCAAGCACGGGATCGAGGATCAGAGCCTCGCCGCCGGGGCGGCTGGCAAGCACATAGCTGTAAGTGCCCGAAATGCTGTCGAAGAGCTGGCGGAAGATCATGGCAAGAGACCCGGCGTGGAACTGATTGCAAATTCTACTACGCCACGGGTCGAAAAGAGAAGCAAGTCACTGTGTTGGGAGGGGAATATGGAATATTATTTTGCATAACTCGCTGTCGTCCCGGCGAAGGCCGGGACCCATAACCACACGGAGCAGTTTAGGGCAGATCAGTCGTTCGGTACTCCTACCAGCCCCTACCGATAGATCACGCGGTATGGGTCCCGGCCTTCGCCGGGACGACGAGGGAGGGTGTTGCGGAAGACGCTACGGCCTCACCAGCGTGTACCCGTTCTCCGTCAGAAACAGGATCTGCCCGACCCCGACCTGCACCGGTGTCGCCGCGGGAATGAATTCCGGCCGCTTGCCCGTCTCGCGCTCGATCGTATCCACCGTGTTGAGACAGATGTCGAAGCGCACGCCCTGCGCGATCAGGCTCTCGACCTGCTTGCGACGCTCGCTGCCGGACAACAGGAGATCGACGCCAGGGCCGAACGCGACGACCTCGATCGCGATCTTGTCGGGGTCGTACGCCTTCAAGAGATTGTTGGCGACGCTGAGCACCAGCGCCTGCTTCCTTGCATCACCGTCGGAAAGCTGCAGCACGATCCTGTGCTCTGCGAACGGCTTGTCCTGAAGCGGCACCTGCTGCGCAAATGCTGGCGGCACCGCCGCCCAGGCCAGCAGCGTCAGCAGCATCGCGCGAAACAGTTGCGACCGCATCATCCTTGTCCCGCAATGCCCGGATTGTCCTCGACGCCTCTCAGCGTCACGCCGGAGCCGAGCCGCTCCTGAAACATCCGGCCCGAGCGCAGATATTTGCCGACGACGTCCCACACCGGCGCGCCTTGCTGGCCGTTGACCGAAGCCCAGCCTGCGACCTTGTAGCGGTGGCTGGCGCTGAGCGCCTTGCCGCCATGGAGTTTCACTTCCGAGATGCGGCCGCCG
>NZ_AJQF01000051.1:0-6376 GCF_000261705.1 Bradyrhizobium genomosp. III
TAGCTGAGTCCACCGGCGCGCACCATGTCGCCGCCCTGCTGATAATAGGGATCGGCGTTGAAGAGGTTGTCGCAGACGTCTTCCAGCACGTCCTTGATCTGGGCTCCCGTCATCTCCTGCACATAGGTCTCGGGATAAGTGATCGCAGTTTCCGCGAGCAGATCCTCCATGCTCAGGGCCTGGCCCGACAGCGCGGTGACGCCCCAGCGGAACCCCGGCGACAGCGCGATCTCGGCATCGAGCTCGGTGCGGAGCGCCGTGCAGATCAGCTCGTCGACCGGCCCGGAGAAATTGCCGCGCCGATAGAGCAGGCGGTCGGGCGTTGCGATCTTCGCCGACCAGTCGGTCACATGCGGCGCGCGCAGCCGGCCAATCAGCTCGGCCATTCCGGGGTCGGGCTTCAGCAGCTCGGAATAGACCGGCAGGAGATGATAATGAATGTCGCTGACCTTGCCCTTGTCGATCGCGAGATCGAGCACGGCGAGGAATTTCCCGTTGGAGCCGGCATTGGTGACGAGCGTGGTGCCGCCGGCGTTCTTCACGGCGATGGGCTGCGGCACGGCGTCATGGGTATGGCCGCCGAGAATGACGTCGATGCCGGTGACGCGGCTTGCGAGCTTGAGGTCGACGTCCATGCCGTTGTGCGACAGCAGGATGACGGCATCGACCTTGTCGGTGCCGCGCAAGGCATCGACATGCTTCTGCAACTCCTCCTCGCGGATGCCGAAGGTCCAGTCCGGCGTGAACCGCTTGGGGTGCGCGATCGGCACGTAAGGGAAGGCCTGGCCGACGATCGCGACCCGGTGACCGCCGATCTCCTTGATCATCGAAGGCTTGAACACGCGTCCCGTGGCCTTGTCGAAGGCGGGAGCGTCGTTGAACGCGGCTTCCTCGGTCAGGAACACGTTCTGCGCCAGAAACTCGCCCTTGAAGCGCTCGAGATTGTCGCGCAGCGTCTGCTCGCCATAGGTGAATTCCCAATGCCCGGTCATCGCTTCGATGCCGAGCAGATTGGCGACCTCGACCATGTCGCGGCCCTGCATGACGTTGGCAAGCCCGGTGCCCTGCCAGAGATCGCCGCCGTCGACCAGCAGCGAGCGCTTCTCGCCGACATCGCCGCGCAAGCGGTCGACCAGCGTCTTCAGATGGGCAAAGCCGCCGAGCTTGCCGAAGCGGCCTGCAGACTTCTCGAACTCGACACAGGTGAAGGCATAGGCATCGGCGCTGTCGGGACGGATGCCGAAACGATCGAGGAAGGCGCGGCCGACCAGATGCGGCGGCCGCCCGGCCATCTCACCGACGCCGATATTGATGCTGGGCTCGCGGAAATAAACCGGGTTGAGCTGCGCATGCGTGTCGGTGATGTGCAGGATGCGCGCGTTGCCGAAGCGCTCGAGGTCGTAAATGCTCGCGGACTCAGTGCCCCGCGCAAGCCGCGGCAGACTGAGCGATGCAGCGGCAAGGCCTGCGCCCTTCAGGAAATCGCGGCGGCGGATCGCCATATCAAAATTCTCCGCGCCCTCAATGTCGCAAGACTGTTTCAGTTGATGCCAGTCTAGCGGATTTCCATCGCCTTCCAGGCTTCTTTTTCAGAGGTCGCCTGGAAGATCGACGCCTTTGCCAGCGCCTCGGCCTCCCTGGCTGCGGCGGTGGCGCGGTCGAAATCGCCGCCATCCGCCGCTTTCCTGGCCGCGGCCAGCGTCGAGACGGTCACGGTCCACTGGTTGCGCAAGCCGGCAGCCTCCTTCGATGCGGCTTCAGCGGTGGCATAGGCCGCCTTGTAGTCCGCTTCATTTGCCGCGCGCGCCGCTGACGCGAGGCCGAGCGCCAGCAGCATGGCGAGGGGAAGTGACCGCTTCATGGCCGCGCTCCCGGTCCTGATATCGGCAAGCCGTTGGCGACATAGGACAGGAAATATTCGACGTCGCGATATTCGTCCGATTGCGGCTCCAGCGGAACCGCGCGGGTCTGGCTGTTGCAGGTGACGAAGCGGCGGCTGGTCGTGCCCATGCCGCTCCATTCGGAGCGGTAGATCGGCATCGCGTTCAAAATGCCGAGCGCCGGCGCCAGGATCTCGGCGCGGATGCGCTCGCCCGGGCTCTGCACATGGCAGCTGGCGCAGGAGAAATTCATCTGGCCACGTCGCGTGTAGAAATAACGCTTGCCGTTCTCGAACGCGGCGAGCGCGCGGGGATCATCGGGGATCTTGATGTCCATCGGCTTGCCACGCGAGGTGAAGGCCATGTAGGCGGTGAGCGAGGCCATCTCGTCCTTGACGTAGGAGTAGGGCGCCTCGCCATTGGCCTCGCGGCAGCGGTTGAGCGCGAGCTCCAGCGTGACGACCTTGCCCTCCTTCTCGTCGAAGTAAGGATAGTTCTGGCGGATGCCGACGCCCCCGTTGGAGAAGCAATCGGCATAGGTCTTGCCGTTCTTGAACGGAGTGGCAAACATCTCCTTGCCGGCATCGAGCGCGAACTCGTAAGGAGGGAATTCCTCCTTCTCCTGCCACTGCCGCTTCATGTCCGCGTTCATGGAATACGGACCGTTGACGAAGTCCTCGTGCTTCACGTCGGGAAATTTCTGGAAGAAGAAGTTCTGGAACGCCTTGGCGTCGGCAACGGGATCGACCTTGTCGGCCGCGACGACGCGCGGAGAGGTGAGGGCGAACGCCACGAGCGCGGCGCTGAGCGAGCCAAGCAGCAGGGCAGATCGGGTCTTCATCACGAAATCTTCGCGGTGGTCGTATCCGACGCACCCTTGTTGTCGGTCCAGGAGATCTTGAGGTCGTCGCCCTTCTTGGCGCCTTTGAAGCTGAATTTGACATAGGGGTCCTTGGAGACCGCAGTGCCCCAATCGGCGACGAAGACGTCCTTGCCGTTACATTCGAATTTCAGCTGCTGGATGAAGTGCGCGGGGATCAGCTCACCCTTGGGATCCTTGACCAGGCCGGTATCCATGGGGTGCTGGATCAACGCCTGCACCTCGGTGATGTCGCCATTGGATGTTGCGCGCACGCGAATGCTTGATGCCATCGGACCGATCCTCCTAGCCGCCGCAGCCGCCGACGGTGACCTTCACTTCCTTGGTGGCGCTGAAGAGCTTGCCGTCAGCCTCGACGATGGCGACCAGTTTGGTGGTCTTGGCCATTTTCAGCCGGTTGGCGACGCCCGGAATGGTGCCGTCGGCGATCTTGTAGGACGCGGCAAGCGCGTACGGGTTCTCGGTCACGAAGAACGAGATCGAGGTGACCTTGTCGAGCGTCGTCGTCACCGACACCGGCACCACGCCACCGTTCTCGGCGATCTCGGGCGCATCCAGCTTGACTTTGTCCGAGGGCTCGGCGGTCTTGCCATAGAGCGCCTTGATCGCGTCGGCCTCGTTCTTCTGCTTGAAGGCCTCTTCCGGATATTTGTCGTTGGCCGCGGCACGCGCGGGCGTCGCCGCGAACGGCAGATTGCCAAGGCCGAGCAGCGCGACAGAGGCCGCGCCCTGAAGGATCAGGCGCCTTGTCGCAAGCGGGCCGGTGGTCGTGGTCATCTCAAGTCTCCTGGGCAGCCGGCCGTTACAGGGTCTGCAGGAAATCAACGATCGCGCTGATCTCCTGTTCGGTCAAAATCCGGTTCCGGCCGAACGGCGGCATCATGGTCTGCGGATTGCGCTTGGTCTCGTCGAAGATGATCGCGGTCAGCTCGTTGCGATCGGGGTATTTGGCCTTGAGGTCCTTCAGTTCCGGCCCGATTGTTCCCGGCAGGTCGCCCCCTTTGATGACGTGGCAGGTCAGGCAATTGCCCTTGCCGCGATCGAAAGCGAGCTTCTGGCCGTCGGCGACAGCGGATTGTGCCCGCGCCGGAGCCACAGCCGCGCCGGCGGAGAGGAGCAGCGCCACCAGGACGGCAAGCTTGCAATGAAAGGCGGTCAAGGCATCGTCCCAAGCGTTATGTCGATGATCTCGTTTGCGGAAATATAAGCGTTCCAAAGCACAAAGGGCATCGTCTGACAATCAAGACTATGCACGCGGCAAAATGGAGTTAATATCCTGCGCATTGCAACCGATGAGACAGTTTGTTCATCCCAGCAGGTTGGCACTAGCAAATTATTCTAGGGCGTTTGGCCCTTACGGGCCGTCTTTTCTGTTTCACATTTATTGGGGACTGACTTGGCTGAATATGTCGTCGAATTTGGCAGGGATGGCGGACGGGTCGAGCCCGATGGGCGGCTCGATGCGCCTGCGTTCCATCGCAACCACCTGCCCATCTGGGCGGCGCTGGAAAAGCACCTCACCGGGCTGACCGGCAACGTGGTCGAGCTCGGCAGCGGAACCGGCCAGCACGTGGTCCATTTCGCCCGCCACACGCCCGGCCTGATCTGGTGGCCGAGCGACCTCAACCAGCGCCACCTCAAGAGCATCGAAGCCTGGCGCGTCCATACGGGCCTCGCAAACATCCGCAGCCCCCTGCGGATCGATCTCACCGATCCCGACTGGTGTCCGGAGATGAAAAGCGGACAGACGCCGACGAGCCTTGCGGCGGTGTTCTGCGCCAATGTCATCCACATCGCACCCTGGGCCGTGGCCGAGGGCCTGTTCGCCGGCGCCGGTCGCTACCTGCGCCCCGACGGCAAGCTGTTCCTCTATGGCCCGTTCAAGCGCGACGGGAAGCACACCGCGCTCAGCAATGCGGTGTTCGACACCTCCCTGCGTGAAGGCAATCCCGACTGGGGCGTGCGCGACATCGGCGACGTCGAGACGCTCGCGAAGGCTGCGGGTCTTCGCCTCGTCGATACGATCGACATGCCCGCGAACAATCTGACGCTGGTGTTTGAGCGGTAGGAAACCGTCATGCCCGGGCTTGTCCCGGGCATCCACGTTCTTCGTGCGGCAAGGCAAGGTGTGGATGGCCGGGGCAAGCCCGGTCATGACGGGCCTAGCCTTCATCCCCCCACCCGATCTTCTCCTTCAAGAACCGAAAACCGAGCACCTCGAAGCCGGCGCGCTCCTTGTTGTCCTTGCCGTAGCCGTGGCCGCCGGCTTCCGGCTCGTAGAACCAGGCCTCGTAACCCATGGCCTGCAGCTTTGCCGCCATCTTGCGGGCGTGGCCGGGATGAACGCGGTCGTCGCGCCGCGTGGTGGCGATCAGGATCGGCGGATAGGTCTGGCCGGCTTTCACATTATGATAGGCCGAGTAGGCCTTGAGCCACTCCCACTCCTCGGCCTTGTCGGGGTCGCCATATTCCGCGATCCAGCTCGCGCCCGCGAGCAGTTTTGTGTAGCGGCGCATGTCGATCAGCGGGATGGTGCAGAACAGCGCGCCGAAGCGCTCGGGGTAGCGCACCAGCATGTTGGTGATGAGGATGCCGCCGTTCGATCCGCCCTGGGCCGCGATCCGTTTTGCGCTCGTCACGCCGCGGCGGACGAGATCGGCCGCGACCGCGGCGAAATCGTCATGCGAGAGTTTCTTGCCGGCGAGCCGGCCGGCATCGTGCCAGCGCGTGCCGAACTCGCCGCCGCCGCGTAAGTTCGCCTGCACAACGGTGCCGCCGCGCTCCAGCCAGAGCTTGCCGAGCGAGGCGTTGTAGTACGGCTTCACCGAATGGGCGAAGCCGCCATAGGCGCTCATATAGACCGGCGCATCGCCGGTCTCGCCGCCCGGGCCGGTCTGGACATAGGGAATGCGCTCGCCATCGATCGAGACCGCCTCGTGCTGCGTCACCACGAGCCCGTCGGCGGTGAACGTCTTCGGCGCTTGCTTCAGCACGACCGGGCTTGCGACGCCGCGCTCGATCAGCAGCAGCGAGGGCGGGGTGAGCGGATCCTGCACATTGGCGAGCAGATCGCCATTGCTCTCGCTGGGATGACGATCGAGCGGCCAGACGTCGACGACGCCGATCTCGGGCAGACCGCCAAGCGTCTCGCGGCTCCAGCCGGTGGCCGAGGGCGTGAAGGTCTCAAAGCGCGGACGCAGCTCGTCGAGGATCGACAGCACGAGCTTGCCCGCAGCCCAGAACAGGCCTTGCAACGCGCGCCGCGGCGCCGGCTCGAACAGCACCGCAAAATCGCGACTGCCGTTCAGGAATGCCGACAGTGAGATGCCGAGCACGGTGTCGGTGGCGTAGGTCCGCCCGCCGGCCGTCCAGTCCTTGCGCAGCTTCATCGCGAACCAGTCGCCATGGGCCTGCAGCCAGATGCCGGTCGGCAGATCGAGCTTGGTCATGCGACCGGCGGCATCGCGCAGCCAGACCGCGTGATTGAAGAAGTCGATCTGCTCGACGATCCAGACCCGCGGCTCAGGTCCGGTGTCGTCGGCGCCGCCATAGATCATCATGTGATCGGCGGTGGTCTCGATGATCACCTCAGCCTGATCGACCGGCTGGCCGCGCC
>NZ_AJQF01000052.1:0-1412 GCF_000261705.1 Bradyrhizobium genomosp. III
CCGGAGTCCGTCACCATGCCCTCGCCATGCGCGCTCGACAGCAGCAACGTGTCGGCATCAAGCCAGTCCGCGCCGCCCTTGGCTTCCGGCAGTGTAAAGCCGTCGGCGACGAAGCTCTTCGTAACGAGGTCGAATTCCCGCAACGTCACGGCGTCGCTGCCACCGCGCGACAGGCTCAAGATGGCGTGCGAGCTTCCCGGCGTCGTGGCGATCCCGCTCAGCAGCCAGTCCTCGCCTTCGCGCGCTGCGAGCTGGTCGATATCCAGCATGGTCTCCCACGCAGGACCGGCTTTGCGAAACTCCGTCAGCGTGGTCCGCCGCCACAGGCCGCGCGGGTTGGCGGCGTCCTTCCAGAGATTGTGCAGGTCGCTGCCGCGCCGGCTGACATAGGGAATGTTGTCGGGGCGATCATAGATCGCTGCGAGGATGTCGCGGTCGTGCTCGAAGGCTTTGCCACCGAACGCCTGGAGCGTCAGGCTGTTCTGCCGCTCGACGAAATCGAGCGCTTGCGTGCCCTCGATCTCCTCCAGCCACAGCCAGGGATCGTCGTCGGGAGCGCTGAGTGTAGGCCTGTCCTCGACGGTCATGAACGAAACTCCCAAAAGTCGCGGCGATAGGATTTGATCGAGCGCAAGCCGTCAAGCGCGCGGCCCGCTATCATCGCACCGATTGCGTCAGAGGCATGGCCTGCGCCCGTTTGCGCCGGTTGCCCGGCCACTCGCGTCCCTCCATAGTGCCGGGAATCAACCAGCCCTCGAGCCCATTCGGGCAGAAAAAGCCGATGCTTGACGTGACTTCTGCCCATGAGATCGCCGACGACGCCCGCGTGCGCGCCAATGTGGTGCGCCTGGCCGCGGCCCAGGCGCTGACGGGCGCCAACTCGGCCGTGATCTTCGCCACGGGCGCGATTGTCGGGGCCACGCTCGCGCCGGACATGTCGTTCGCAACCGTGCCGATCTCGATGTATGTGGTCGGACTTGCTGCCGGCACGCTGCCGACCGGCGCGATCTCGCGCCGTTTCGGCCGCCGCGTGGCCTTCGTCATCGGCACGGGCCTCGGCACGCTTACCGGCGTGCTCGGCTCGTTCGCGATCCTGCACGGCTCGTTCGCGCTGTTCTGCATCGCAACCTTCCTCGGCGGCCTCTACGGCTCCGTCGCGCAGTCCTATCGCTTCGCCGCTGCCGATGGCGCCAGCGCGGCCTACCGGCCCAAGGCGGTGTCCTGGGTGATGGCCGGCGGCGTGTTCGCCGGCGTGCTCGGTCCGCAGCTCGTGCAATGGACCATGGACGTCTGGCAGCCCTATCTGTTCGCCTTCAGCTTCCTGGTGCAGGCCGCCGTGGCGCTGATCGCGATGGGCATCGTCGCCGGCGTCGACATGCCCAAGCCCGCGCCGGCCGATCTGCATGGCGGCC
>NZ_AJQF01000053.1:0-38319 GCF_000261705.1 Bradyrhizobium genomosp. III
TCGTCGCGGCGGCGCTGTGCGGCATCATCTCCTATCCCATGATGAATCTGGTGATGACCTCGGCGCCGCTCGCCATGAAGATGTGCGGCCTGTCCGTGTCCGATTCCAATTTCGGCATTCAATGGCACATCGTCGCGATGTACGGGCCGAGCTTCTTCACGGGCGCGCTGATCGCCCGTTTTGGTGCGCCGAAGATCGTGGCAGCCGGCCTGCTGCTGGAGGCTGGCGCTGCCGGCATCGGCCTCTCCGGGCTCACCGCGATGCATTTCTGGGCCACGCTGATCGTGCTCGGCGTCGGCTGGAATTTCTCCTTCATCGGCGCCTCCGCGCTGGTGCTGGAGACGCACCGGCCGCAGGAGCGCAACAAGGTGCAGGCCTTCAACGATTTCCTGGTGTTCGGCATGATGGCGATCGGCTCGTTCTCCTCCGGGCAATTGCTCGCCAATTACGGCTGGTCGGCGGTGAACCTGGTGGTGTTTCCGCCGGTCGTTCTCGGTCTTGCCGTGCTCTCGCTGGTTTCCTGGGCCCGCCGTCGCAAGGCGCGGCTGGAGGCGGCGATGGGCGAGTTCCCGGACGCGATTTGACTGGCAGGAGATTGTCAGCAATGTTGATACTTCGATCCAGGTCGAAGTGATTTTTTGGCGAGGGCTATTTAGATGTTCGTCATGGCCGGGCTTGTCCCGGCCATCCACGTCTTAGGGACGCGGATCGAAGAACGTGTATGCCCGGGCATAGGCGAGCGGAAGCGACGCCGTCCTTCAGACGGCTATGCCCGGGCATGACGGGAGTAGGCGGCATGCTCGACAATCCTCAACAGCCAGCGATCGACGAATCCTCCCTGCGTTACGAAGGCTGGCGCATCGTTGCGGTCTGCTTCCTGCTTGCGACCTTCGGCTGGGGGCTCGGCTTCTACGGCCAGAGCGTCTATGTCGCCGAGCTGCAGCGCGCGCGGGGCTGGCCGACCACGCTGATCTCATCGGGCACCACGTTCTTCTATCTGTTCGGGGCGCTGCTCGTCGTGTTCGTCGGCGAAGCCGTGAGGAGATACGGCCCGCGCCTCTGCCTGATCGCCGGCACGCTGGCGATGGCGGCAGCTAGCGTTGCGATCGGCGCCGTGCGCGAGCCCTGGCAGCTTTATCTCGCCGATGCCGTGCTCGCCTTCGGCTGGGCCGGCACCAGCCTCGCCATGATCACCAACACGATCAGCCTGTGGTTCGACCACAAGCGCGGCATGGCGATCAGCCTTGCGCTGAACGGCGCCAGCTTCGGCGGCATCGTCGGCGTGCCGCTGCTGGTGACCCTGATCGGCCATGTCGGCTTTGCCAGTGCGATGTACGCCGCCGCCGGCGCCATGCTGGTGCTGCTGCTGCCAGTGATCCTTGTTCTCGTCGGCCGCCCGCCCGATCACCACGGCTGGCACGCGGCGGCCAAGGCGAACCCGCAATCATCGACGCAGATCCGCGCATGGGCGCTGCGCGACGTCGGCTTCCTCACGGTGACGATTGCGTTTGCGCTGGTGCTGTTCGCGCAGGTCGGCTTCATCGTGCATCTGATCTCGTTTCTCGATCCCGTGATCGGCCGCGAGCGCGCTGCTGTCGCCGTCGCGGTGCTGACTGCGATGGCGGTGGTCGGCCGCGTGCTGTTCTCGCTGGTGATCGATCGTCTCAACCAGCGGCTGGCCTCCGCGCTGTCGTTCCTCAGCCAGGCCGCGGCGCTTCTGGTCGTCATCAACCTCCACAACGACTACGTGCTGATCGCGGCCTGCGCGGTGTTCGGCTTCTCCGTCGGCAACCTCATCACGCTGCCGTCGCTGATCGTGCAGCAGGAGTTCGATTCGTCGTCGTTCGGCGTGCTGATCAGCCTCAACACCGCGATCAACCAGGTGACCTACGCGTTCGGTCCGGGAATCGTCGGGGCCTTGCGCGATTGGTCCGGCGGTTATTCGCTGCCGTTCTATCTCTGCATCGCGCTGGAAGTGGCGGCCGCAGCGTTGATCATGGTGCGGGGAAACAGGTTTCGTAGGGCGGATTAGCGAAGCGTAATCCGCCAACTTCGCCCCGCATTCGCTGAGACATGGTGGGTTACGGCTTCGCCTAACCCACCATACGGCATCACGTTTCCCGATCCCTCAGCAACCCCTCCACATCCAGCCGCTTCGTCACCATCGCGAGCTTGCCATCCGGCCCGAACGGCCATTGCTCCCTCGGCTTGTCCCAATACAGCTCGACGCCATTTTCATCCGGATCGCGCAGATACAGCGCCTCGCTGACGCCGTGATCGCTGGCGCCATCCAGCGCAATGCCGGCCGAGCGCACGCGGTGCAGCGCATCGGCGAGCGCGGCGCGCGTCGGATAGAGGATGGCGGTGTGATAGAGGCCGGTCGTGCCGGGCGGCGGCGGCGAGCCGCCCTTGCTTTCCCAGGTGTTGAGCCCGATGTGGTGATGATAGCCGCCGGCCGAGATGAAGGCCGCGCCCGAACCCATGCGCTGCATCAGCTCGAAGCCGAGCACGCCGCAATAGAAGCCGAGCGCGCGATCGAGATCGGCGACCTTGAGGTGAACGTGGCCGATCCTGGTGCCGGCGGCGACGGCTGGGCTTTGCGACATGGGAATGCTCCGTTGAAGGCATGCACATAAGGCGGGCTTCGGGGCTCTGCTACGGCCGATCCCGAAACCCAGCGTTTCCGGAACAGAAATTAAGCCAGTTCCGCCACCTCGCCCTCCGGCAGGCCGAACTCGAACGTGTTCAGCGTCATCGACACCATCGTGTAGTAACCGCACAGGCCGATCACCTCGACCACGCCGCGCTCGCCGAGCAGCTTCACGGCCTCGTCGTAGAGCCCCTTCTCGACGCCGTGGCCCTCGTGCAGCGATTTCGCCACGTCGTAGATCATCCTGCCCCTGGGATCGTCGAACTCGGGCGTGCGGCGGTCGCGGATGGCGTCGATGATTTTGGGATCCATGCCGCCCGCCAGTGCGAGACGCTTATGCGCGTACCATTCGTAGTGCGCGGTCCAGTGCCGCGCCGTCACCAGGATCGCAATCTCCGAAAGCTTTGCGGGAAATATCGTGTCGAAGCGCAGCACCTCGCCGAGCCGCGTGGCGTGGCGCGCCATCTCCGGGCTGCTCAGCCAGGCCATCATCGGCGCCGGCGGCTTGCCGCGCTTGCCGGCAATCGACTCGTCGTAGGTCTGCCGCTGGCTCTCGTTCATTTCGCCAGGCGAAAGAAGTTTCAGGCGCATCGTCGTTTCCTCTTTGTTTTCAAGCACCGTCTTGGTCGCGACTATAGCGGAATGCGGCTCGCGGAAGTGGTTGAATTCCGCGGGAGCTTGGCCCAGAGTCGCGCCCAACAAGTCGATTTTGATTGATGGAAACGACCAATGTCTGAATCCAAAACCAGCGATTCTGAGACCGCCGATCTCGAAACATTCCGCGCTGAGACGCGCGCCTGGCTGGAAGCCAATTGCCCGCCGGAAATGCGCAAGCCCGCGACGTCGGATGCCGACGTGTTCTGGGGCGGACGCAACGCAAAGTTCTCGTCCGAGCCGCAGCGCATCTGGTTCGAGCGCATGCGCGACAAGGGCTGGACCGTGCCTGACTGGCCCAGGGAATATGGCGGCGGCGGTTTGAGCGCCGCCGAGCACAAGGTGCTGCGCGCGGAGATGGGAAGAATCGGCGCGCGTCCGCCGCTGTCGAGCTTCGGCATCTGGATGCTCGGGCCGGCGCTGCTGAAATACGGCAACGACGCCCAGAAGCAGGAGCACCTGCCCAAGATTGCCGCGGGCGAGATCCGCTGGTGCCAGGGCTATTCCGAGCCGAACGCCGGCTCCGACCTTGCTTCGCTGCAGACCCGCGCCGAGAGCGACGGCGACGATTTCGTCATCACGGGTTCGAAGATCTGGACCTCCTA
The DNA here is from genome assembly GCF_000261705.1 of Bradyrhizobium genomosp. III. Taxonomy (NCBI): domain Bacteria; kingdom Pseudomonadati; phylum Pseudomonadota; class Alphaproteobacteria; order Hyphomicrobiales; family Nitrobacteraceae; genus Bradyrhizobium; species Bradyrhizobium genomosp. III. Next base: position 3,910 of record NZ_AJQF01000053.1, read on the forward strand.
CGCCAACTACGCCGACTGGATCTTCTGCCTGGTGCGTACCGATCCCGCTGCGAAGAAGCATGACGGCATCAGCTTCATCCTGTTCGACATGACCTCGAAGGGCGTCTCGACCAAGCCGATCCTGTTGATCTCCGGCTACTCGCCGTTCTGCGAGACCTTCTTCGACGGCGTCCGCGTGCCGAAATCGCATGTGGTCGGCACCGTCAACCGCGGCTGGGACGTTGCGAAATACCTGCTGCAGCATGAGCGCGCGATGATCTCGGGCATGGGCGAGCGCGGCGTCGGCCGTCCGCTCGGTCAGATCGCGGCCGATTCCGTCGGCACCGATGCGCAGGGGCGGCTCGATGATTCCATGCTCCGCGGCAAGATCGCCAGCTTCGACGTCGATGAAGCCGCGCTTGCGGCGTGCGCCGAGCGCGCCGTCGATCTCGCCAAGGCGGGACAGGCGCATCCGGCGTTCTCCTCCGCGATGAAATATTACGGCACCGAGCTCAACAAGCGCCGCTACGAGATCCTGATGTCGGCCGGCGGCGCCGATGCGCTGGAATGGGAGAGCGAGCGCTCCAAGCAGGGCGCCCGCCCGCGCGCCTGGCTGCGCACCAAGGCCAACTCGATCGAAGGCGGCACGAGCGAGGTGATGCTCGGCATCGTCGCCAAGCGCATCCTGGATTTGCCGGGGGCGTGAGGCGCACTCTCACCACCCGTCATTCCGGGGCGCGCGAAGCGCGAGCTAAGATGCGCAATTGCGCATCTGAGAATCCATACTCCCGATCGTGGTTATGGATTCCGGGCCTGGCCCTTCGGGCCATCCCGGAATGACGACGACAAATAGATTTCTCATCGGAAACACGCACATGGCCCTCGTCCTCACCGAAGAACAATCGATGCTCCGCGATAGCGCACGCGGGCTGATCAGCGACAAGGCGCCGGTGTCGCATCTGCGCCATTTGCGCGACAGCAAAGACCCCACCGGCTTCTCCAAGGAGTTTTGGCATTCCTTCGCCGAGATGGGCTTCGCCGGCCTCCTGGTGCCGGAAGAATTCGGCGGCAGCGGGCTCGGCTATGTCGAGGCCGGTGTCGTGATGGAGGAGATCGGCCGCACCTTGATGCCGTCGCCCTTCCTCGCCACCAGCGTGATTGCGGCCTCGGCGCTGAACCGCGGCGGCAATGCCGCGCAGAAGTCGGAATATCTGCCGAGGATCGCGAGCGGTTCGCTGCTCGCGACGCTCGCGATCGACGAAGGCGCAAAGCATCGTCCGCTCCAGACCAACCTGCAGGCCGTACGCGCCGGCAACGGGTTCAAGCTCTCCGGCGCCAAGGCGCTGGTCGTCGATGGCCACGTTGCCGATTTGCTCATCCTCGCCGCGCGCACGGGCGGCACCGCCGGCGAGCGCGAAGGCTTGACGCTGTTCCTGGTGAACCCTGCGGCCAAGGGCGTCGCGATCGAGCGCACCATCATGGTCGACGCGCACAATGCGGCGCGGATCGAGCTCGCCAATGTGGAGGTCAATGCCGACAGCGTGCTCGGCGAGGTCGATCAGGGCGCCGCGCTGCTCGACGGCGTGCTCGACATCGGCCGTGGCGCGGTCGCAGCTGAAATGGTCGGCCTCAGCGAAGAAGTTTTCAACCGTACCGTCGAGTACCTCAAAAATAGAAAGCAGTTCGGCAAGCTGATCGGCGAATTCCAGGCGCTGCAGCATCGCGCCGCCGAGCTCTATGTCGACATCGAGATCACCCGCGCCGCCACCATGAAGGCGCTTCAGGCGCTGGATACCGATGTTGCCAAGGCAACGTCAGCCGTCGCGGTGGCAAAAGCCCGCGCCGGCACCACCGCCACCCGCGCGGTCCAGGAAGGCGTACAGATGCATGGCGGCATGGGCATGACCGACCAGTTCGACATCGGCTTCTTCATGAAGCGCGCCCGGGTGTGCGAGGAATTGTTCGGCGACGCCAATTACCACACCGAGCAGCTGGCGCGGGCGCGGGGGTATTGAGCTGAGGCGCGAAGGGCGGCACGGTGGTATCGCACCCTAGGTGTCGTCCCGGCGAACGCCGGGACCCATAACCCCAGGGAGGGGTTTGACGAAGGCTCGCAGTCTAAAGAGACTCTCCGCGGTACGGTCACCTGCGTTTATCGATAAATCACGCGGTATGGGTCCCGGCGTTCGCCGGGACGACACGCGTGAGGCCTACCGCATCGGCGGCGCGTACTGCACGCCACCCGCGTTCCACAGCTGGTTCATGCCGCGCGGGATCTTCAGCTTCGACTTCTCGCCGATGTTGCGCTCGTACATCTCGCCGTAATTGCCGACGTGGCGGATGATGCGGACGGCCCAGTCCTTGGTGAGGCCGAGCTGCTCGCCGTAATTGCCTTCGGTGCCGACGAGGCGCATCACTTCCGGCTTCTTCGACTTCAGGGCCTCGTCGATGTTCTCCGAGGTGACGCCCAGCTCTTCGGCGTTGATCATCGCATAGAGCGTCCACTTCACGATCATCATCCAGTCGTCGTCGCGCTGGCGCACCACGGGGGCGAGCGGCTCCTTGGAGATCATGTCCGGCAGGATCATGTGATCGGCCGGCTTCGCCAGGTTCAGCCTGAGCGCGTAGAGCTGGGAGACGTCGGCGGAGAACGTGTCGCACTTGCCGGTGTCGTAGGCCTTCACGACCTCGTCGAGCTTGTCGAACTTCACCTCGTCATACTTCATGTTGTTGGCACGGAAGTAATCGGCGACGTTGAGCGCCGTCGTGGTGCCGGCCTGGACACAGACCTTGCTGCCGGTCAGGTCCAGCGAGGTCTCCTTGTTGCGCGAACGCGGCAGCATGAAGCCGGCGCCATCGTAATAGGCGACCGCGGGGAAATAGAGGTCGTAGTCGAGCTCGCGCGCCATGCTCCAGGTCGAGTTGCGCGAGAGGATGTCCACCTTGCGGCTCTGCAATTCCTTGAAGCGCTCGCTGGCATCGAGCGGGATGAACTTCGCCTTGCCCGGGTCGTTGAAGATCGCCGCGGCCACCGCGCGGCAGAAATCGACGTCGAAGCCGGCCCAGTTCTTGTTGTCTTCCGAGTACGAGAAGCCCGGCAGCCCCTTGTTGACGCCGCACAGCACCTCGCCGCGGCGCACGGTGCGCTTCAGCGTGCGGGTGTCGTAGAATTCATAGATGATGGCCAGAACGGCGACCAGCACGGCGACCGCGAGCCCGATCAGCAGGCCGCCACGAAAAGTGCGCATCATGTTGCTCTCTCGAAAAATCGGGAAAAGGAATTGGGAGGAGGGCGCGGAGCATGATCCCCTGGGGATCATGCTCCGACGATAGCCTTACAGTTCGGGCTTCTGCCGGATCACCACCTTGGTGCCGACAGGAACGCGGTCGTAGAGATCGGCGACGTCGTTGTTGACGAGGCGGAAGCAGCCCGAGGACACCTTGGTGCCGATCGTGTCAGGACGGTTGGTGCCGTGGATGCGGTAGACGGTGGTGCCGAGATACATGGCGCGTGCCCCGAGCGGATTGCCGGGGCCGCCTGCCATGAAGCGCGGCAGATAGGGCTGGCGCTGGATCATCTCCGGCGGCGGCGTCCAGTCCGGCCACTCCTTCTTGTTGGTGATGTTCACCAGCCCCTGCCACTGGAAACCGTCGCGGCCGACACCGATGCCGTAGCGGATCGCGCGCCCGCCCGGCTGCACTAGGTAAAGGTGGCGCTCGGCCGTGGAGATGATGATGGTGCCCGGCGTCTCGGTGGTGCGGAAATAGACCACCTGCTTCTGCCATTCCGGCTCGAGCTGGTAGCCGTCGTCGGCGACCAGACCCGGCTCGTCGCCGCGATCAGGCTGCTGCGCGATGGCATGTGGTGCGGACAGGATCAGGCCGATCGCGGCCACGAACGTCCCGGTCAGGCGACGAAAATCCGTCATTTCAAGCTCTCCCCACTGCCACGGCGCAAATCATTCGGAACCATCAAACCTGAGGGGCATGTTCATGGCAAGTTGATGGCGCGCCACCCTGATATGTCACGAGAATGCTTTGGTTTTTTGACGGGGTCCTCGCAATGCCACAAACAGGGGATGGCGCGAAAAGCATAGTCTGACACCGCTCGGGAGGTGAGCTCCCTCTCCCGCGTGCGGGAGAGGGCTGGGGAGAGGGTTTCGCCTCCAGGGAGACTCCCTCAGAGGAGAGAGCCCTCACCCGCGCCTTCGGCGCGACCTCTCCCGCAAGCGGGAGAGGCGCAGACCGAGTTCGCGGTGAGATCAAATTCGACAACTGGCGCTAGACGCCGGCTAGATCTTATTGCTCTCCGCAGCGATCCCCAGCCGCCGCACGATCTCCGTCCCCACCGCGCGCGCCTCCACCCGCGAGCCGATCCGCGGGCTGCGAAACCTTCGCCCCGAGTGCAACCGGATCGTGACGATGCAGTGCTCGTCCTCGGACCGGCCGCGGCGCTCGACGGTGATCGTCTTCACGTCGTGCCCTTCGATCTGGTCCGCGCGCGGCGTGCCGTCGCCCCACAGGCGTTCGATGCGGATATCGTGCTCGCGAATGATCCAGAACGCGCCGGTGACGAGGTTCGCATAGCGATGCACGGCGAACGCCGCGAGCGCGCCGAGCGGCAGCGGCAGGATATCGACATGGCTGGGCGGCCATCCGCGCCAGAGCTTGTAGGCGTAGGGCACAGCGGACAACGCGACGGCGATCAACGCGACGATGCGGATGTCCCGTGCGGGAAACGCCTCGAGAGGCTCGCCAAGATGCATCTCGGGATTGCTGGCATCGAGCGGATTGACGGGTTCCTCGACATTGGGAACGTCGAATTGCGTGGCGATCCGGGCCACGGTGTCATGAACATGCGTGACGTCGGAGATCGGCGGCGACGTCAGCCGTTCCCCCGAGGTCAGCGTGAAAACGAGTTGAAAGCGGGCCTTCACCCGCTTGTTGCCGGGAACTTGCAATGCCGTGATGTCGTCCTTCGCGACGATGCGTGTGCGCAGCTTCCCAAACGGGCTTTGCCGCCCGATCAGGATCTCGTTCGCCGTGATGATCCACACCACCGCCGGCGCCATCATGATGCCGACGACGAACCCCGCGCCCACCAGCAGCGCGACCACCGATATGACGATTTCCAGAGTGTCGTGCGTGAACAGGCCCGGCGTGAAGCACAGCGCGACGGCGGCCGCAAAAGCGGACATCACCAGCCGCTGTGCGATCGAGGCGCCTTCACGAAGGCGGATGTCGTTGTTGAGGGGCGTGTCGTCCATTGCGGGCGGCTGATTGCGTTGTCGCGAAACTCCACGGACGGGTCCGTGGAGTCAAGCAACAAGGGAGCCGCGCGTGCCGCACTCAGCCATTGACGTTCAGCAGCTTGGCCACGGTGCGGTCGATCTCGTCGTAGCGGCCTTCGCCGGCGTGCTGGAACACGATCTTGCCGGTCTGGTCGATGATGTATTGCGCCGGCCAATACTGGTTGCGGTAGGCGTTCCAGGTCTTCGAATCGTTATCCTGCGCCACCGGATAGGTGATGCCGTGGCGCTTCAGCGCGGCCTGCACGTTGGCGGCCGAGCGCTCGAACGGGAATTCCGGCGTGTGGACGCCGACCACGATCAACCCTTTGTCCTTGTACTTAGCATAGAGGTCGGTCACGTGCGGCAGCGTGTTGACGCAGTTGACGCAGCCATAGGTCCAGAAATCGACCAGCACGACCTTGCCGCGGAGATCGGCCATGCTCAGTGGTTTCGAGTTGAACCAGGTGGTGACGCCGGCGAAGTCCGGCGCGGTCTGCTGGCTTGCGGCGGCGCTGAGGACAGGCGTGGCGCGCGCGGCCTCCTCGCAGATGCCGGGAATGACGGCGCCGGTGACGGTGAAGCCGATCAGGGCGGCGGAGACGGCGAGCAGTCTGAAAGTCATGGAAGCGTCCTCCGGTGACGATGAGGGATGATCACAGGCCGATCTGGCCGGTGGGATAGAAGCCGGTGAGCCACGCCACGATCAGCGTGTCGTATTGGAAATAGGCGGCGACCGAGAAGGCGATCACGACGATGCCAAAGCCCTGCTGCAGCCGCGGCGAGATCCGCGAAAGGCTGCGCACCCGTGTGGTCGCGGCCTGCCCGCCATAGGCGATTCCCAGCATCGGGATCGCGGCGCCGATGGCGTAGGCGATCAGCAGCGTGCCGGCCCAGCTGAGATTCTTCGAGGTCGCGACCAGCGTCAGGATCGAGCCGAGCACCGGGCCGGCGCAGGGCGTCCAGACCAGGCCGAGCGTGGTGCCGAGGATGAGCCCGCCGAGCGCGCCCTCGCGCTGGGTAGCGCCGGAATTGCCGAGATCGAGCCAGCCATTGAGCCGGCTCGACAGCCATTCGAACGGCGCCGGCCACAGCATCAAGAGGCCGAAGCCCAGCAGCAGGATCGCGGCGGCTTCGCGCAGCACGTTCGGATCGAAATCGAACAGCCGTGTCAGCGCACCGAGCAGCAGCGCGACCGCGGAGAAGGAAACGACGAAGCCGAGCGCGATCATCGCCGGGCGCAGATGTCCCGCGCGCCCGATCGAGGCGCCGAGCAGGATCGGCAGCATCGGCAGCGTGCAGGGCGCGGCGATGGTGAGGATGCCGGCAAGGACGGCGAAGATCAGGTCGAGCATGGGGCACTCGTGAAGGAGGTCACGAGGGCAGTTCGGGCGGGATGCGTGGATCGTTACAGAGCGTCACGGCTTCGTGACGGGGGGCAATTTTCACCTCAGGTCGTCATGCCCGGGTTTGTCCCGGGCATCCACGTTCTTGGTGCCGCGCCGAAGGCGTGGATGGCCGGGTCAAGCCCGGCCATGACGATGGAGGACCCAGCGGGGGTCGCAATGCCCACGTCACGGCTCGCCAAACACAAAACGACCCGGAGGGGGGCATCCCGTCCGGGTCGTGGAGTCCTTGGGAGGTTTAACGAAACCGTATGTGAGCTTTATAGGGGGGAAGTTTTTCCGCCTGATGTTGTGCTTTGTTTCAATTGTTTCGTCGGCGGTAACACTTCCGTGTCCCGGGAGAGGGCCAGATCGGCGGCCCTATCCCTTTGAAATCCTTGGCCTCAGGCAGCGAAGCGCTCGACGCCGCAGCCCTTAAGCAATTCGGCCAGCTGCTTGCGGGCGTAGAACATCCGCGTCTTCACCGTGCTCTGGGGGATGCCGATGATCTGACCGACCTCCTCCACCGACTTCTCGTGGTAGTAGACGAGGGTGATGATCTCGCGATGCGCGGGCGACAGCTTCTGCACGCAGGCGCGCAGGATGGCGCTGGTGTCGCTGCGGTCGAGCGAGGTCTCCGGCGTATCGGAATCGTCGGGGATCTGCCGCACATCCTCCTGGTCGATGTCCTCGAAGCGGCGCTGGCGCATCGCAGTCAGCGCCTTGAAGCGGGCGATCGAGAGCAGCCAGGTCGAAACCTGGGATCGGCCCTGGAATTGGCCGGCGGTCCGCCACACGTCCAGGAACACCTGGCTGACGAGGTCTTCCGCCGCGGTGGCGTCACGCACGATGCGCAGGATGAAGCGGTACACCCGCACGCTGTGCCGACAATAAAGGATATGCATCGACGTCCGGTTGCCGTCGGCAATGCTCTCGAGAAGCATGTCGTCCGAAGTCGCCTGAGCGGCGATGATGCTCTGGCTGGCCTGGGCGTTGATGGCGATGACGTTCCGCATTGACTTGGCTCCCCGTAGCGCCGCAACCGAGCGGCGTTTCCTTGGACCAAAGTGTTAATGAGCCAACGTTTCGGGACGTCTGCACGAAAAGGGGAAAATGGTTTCGTGCGCCGCCAAATTGTTTCGTCGGAGGGATGGCGACGAAACATTCGGGACGAAAAAGTGTGGAATTTCAATGTACGGAAAATACGGGGATAGGGGTGTTGAGGCGGACGGGGGCGCCACGGAACGAATCTTGGTGACTTGCGTTCGGTCGCGCCAGACTGTCGTCCCGGGGCGCGAAGCGAACCCGGGACCCATACCCAAAGGGAGGAGTGGTTCCGGGGACTCGGAGTGGGCGCTTTCACGCCAAACCACGGCCTGGGGTTATGGGTCCCGGATCTGCGCGCGCCCAAGGGCGCGCTTGTCCGGGACGACGGCGGAGTGTGAGACTTACGCCTTATCGCCCGCCGGCGAGAACAGATAGCCGCCGCCGCGGATGGTGCGGATCACGGCGGGCTTGGCCGGATCGGGCTCGATCTTGCGGCGGATGCGCATGATGCGCAGGTCGACGGCGCGGTCGAAGGCTTCGGCGTCGCGCGCGTTAGCCAATTCCAGCAAGCGCTCGCGCGACAGCACGCGCTTCGGATTGGCCGCGAACACCTTCAACAGCCCGAACTCGGAGGCGGTCAGCGGATGCTCGTTGCCCTCGTCGTCGCGCAGGGCCTGGGCTTCGAGATCGAGCCACTTTGTCCCGAACCGTACCAATTGCTCCTTGTCGGATTTCGCCGCCGCCGCATCAGGCGCTGCGGCCTTGGCCGGCACGCTCCGCCGCAGCACCGAGCGGATGCGCGCCATCAGCTCGCGCAGCTCGCAGGGCTTGGCCACGTAATCGTCGGCGCCGAGCTCGAGGCCCACCACGCGGTCGATCGGGCTCGCGGTTGCCGTCAGCATGATGACGGGCACGTTGATGCGGCTCTTGAGGTCGCGGATGATCGAGAGGCCGTCTTCCTCGGGCATGTTGAGATCGAGCACGACGAGATCGGGCATGCTGCCCTGGATCGCGGCGCGCAAGGACTTGCCGCCGTCGCACAGCGTCACGGTGAAGCCGTGCATCTTGAGATAATCGCCGACCATCTCCCGGGCCGGGGCTTCATCGTCGACGATCATGATGTGCTGGCTTTGGGTCATGGTCTCTACGTCACGGCATTTCGGTCGCGGGAAGGGTGATGGTGAAGGTCGAGCCCTTGCCGGGCCCTTCGCTGTCGGCGGTCACCTCGCCGCCATGCATGTCGACGATACGCTTGACGATGGAGAGCCCAAGTCCCGTCGAGCTCTCGCCGGCGGTCGGTTTGGCCGACAGCCGCTGGAACCGGCCGAACAGGCGGCCGAGATCTTCCGGCGACAGGCCGGCGCCCTCGTCGCTGACGCGGACGACGGTGTCGCCGCCCTCGTGGCTGACGACCACGTCGATCTTGCCGCCGATCGGTGAGTATTTGATGGCGTTGCTGATGAGATTATCGATCGCCTCGCGGATGCGGTCGGTGTCGCACATGGTGACGATGTTGGCCGGCGCGGCGACGCTGATCGCCTGCTGCTTGTTGACGGCGAGCGGCTGGTTGGCCTCGGCGACCTCCTTGACCAGGGCGGCGACGTCGACCGGCTCGCGGCGGATGGTGATGTCGAAGGCATCGGCCATCGCGTCCGAGATCAGATGGTCGACCATCGTGGTCAGGCGCTTGGTGGCGTCGCGGATGTGGTCGACCTGGGCGACCACGCCGTTTTCCGAGGCGCCGGTCGAGATCAGCTCCTTCAGCATCTCGGTGCGGCCGAGGATGACGCCGAGCGGGTTCTTCAGATCGTGCGCGACCGTGCCCAAAATCTCGTTCTTGAAGCCGTTGGCGCGCTGCAGCCGCAGCCATTGCGCGGAGAGGCGGCGGTTGGCCTGCATCAGCGCGCGGGTGCGCTGGGCGACGCGGTCCTCCAGCTGGGTATTGGCGGCTTGAAGCTGCTGATAGAGGATGACGTTGTCGAAGGCGATCGAGAGCCTTGAGGAGAAAATCTCGACCAGCGAGCGGTCGGTCTCGGACAATTCGCGCTCGGCCTGCAGCAGCACTACCACCTCGCGGCCGGACCCGGTGCGCAAATAGATCACGCTGCGGTGGTCGGCGAATTCGTTCTTGCGGCGCTGAAACGCGGCCTCCACCATCTCGCGCAGTTCGGGGTCGAGCGCCTTCGACGTCGTGGTGCCGATGAAGCGGCTGTAGCAGCCGCTGCCGGCGAGGACCGAGAGTTCGGGGTCGATGCCGCCATTGTCGCGCAAGACCAGTATACCGGCGCAATCGACGTTGAGCAGCGAGGCCAGCTGGGTCAGCACGCCCTCGGCGAGCCGCTGCATCGACTTGAAGTCGTACAGCGTCGAGGCCGCGTCGATGATGATCTCGAGCCCACGCCTTGTCTGCACCATGCGCTCGAGCTGCTGATAGGAGCGCAGCGCCGCGGTCAGCGAGGTGAACAGCTTGTCGGCGGTGAGCTCGGTCTTGGCCTTGTAGTCGTTGATGTCGTACTGCACGATCACGCGCCGCTCGGGCGCCTGGCCGGGCTGTCCCGTGCGCAGGATGATGCGCACCGTCTCGTTCCGGATCTCGTTGCGGATGAACTCGACCAGCTCGAGGCCGGCGACGTCGGTCTCCATGATGACGTCGAGCAGCACGGCGGCGATGTCGCTGTGCTCGGCCATCAGCTTGCGGCCTTCCGCCGCGGAATAGGCCGACAGGATCTCCAGGCTCTGGCCGTTGAGGCTGTAGTCGGACAACGCAAAGCGGGTGCCGTCATGCACGGCCGGATCATCGTCGATGACGGCGATCTTCCATTTCCGGGCGTTGGCATCCTCCGACGCGGTACCGGTATCGTCGATCAGGTGGAGGACATCGTCCTGTTCGGCCATTGAGAAGTCCCGTCACTTTCTGTGCTTTGCGCGCCGCCCTTGGCGACCCGGGGCATGATAATGCGAAAAGTGGTGCCTTGTCCCAGCTTGGATTCCAGCATCATGCGCCCGCCGAGCTGCTGGGTGACGAGGTTATAGACGATATGAAGCCCGAGTCCCGTGCCGCCTTCATTGCGCCGGGTGGTAAAGAAAGGGTCAAAGGCCTGGCGCTGCACGTCGGAGGTCATGCCGGCCCCGTCGTCGGTGAAGATGAGCTCGACGTCGTCGGCCCCGCGCGGCCGCGCCGAGATGATGATCGTGCCGGCGCGCCCGTCGGCGAAGGCGTGGTTGGCGGCGTTGAGGAAGAGGTTGGTCAGGATCTGGCCATAGGAGCCGGGATAGCCGTCGAGCAGCAGCCCCTCGGGCACGTCGACCTGGAGCGTGATCGGCGAGCGCTTCAGCACCGGGCGCAGGCTGGCGATGATCTGGTCGGTGGCCTCGCTGAGCGAGAATTGCCGCCGCTCGGCATGGGAGCGGTCGACCGCGACCTGCTTGAACGACTGGATCAGCTCGCCGGCGCGCTGCAGATTGGCGACCAGCTGCTGCGAGGCGTCGCGTGAGGACTGCACGAATTCCTCCAGCTGCGAGCGACGCAGGCCCCCATCGCCCTTGAGCTGGGCCTCGAAGATCTCGCTGCGCCGGGCAAAACTCGAAGCCACCGTCAGACTGATGCCGATCGGATTGTTGACCTCGTGCGCGACGCCGGCGACGAGACCGCCGAGCGCTGCCAGCCGTTCGGCATCGATCAAATTCTGCTGTGCGGTATTGAGCTCGAGCAGCGCGCTCTCGGCCTTCTCCTTGGACGCGCGCAACTCGTCCTCGGTCTGCCGCTTCGCGATCGCGTTCTCGCGGAACACCTCCACCGCGCGCGCCATGGCGCCGACCTCGTCGCGGGCCTTGGTGCCCTGCACCTCGCGGTCGAGATCGCCGAGCGTGATCGCGCGCATCGCCGCCATGATCTGCTGCAGCGGCAGCCGGATCGACAGCGCGATCATCACGCCGGCGGTGAGGATGATGCCGAGGAAGATCACCGCAATGGAAAGGACACGGCGGGAAATATCCGCCAGCGTGCGGTCGAAGGTCTCCTGCGCCTTCTGCTCGCGCTTGCGCATCTTGGTGGAGAGGTCGTCGATGGCGCCGATCGCCTCGGCCTGGCTGGCGTCGATGGTGTTGCGGAGCAGCTCGGTGCGGCTGGCAAGCTGCTCGGAGAGCTTTGCAAAGCCCTCACGCAGTGCGGCGGTGCGGGCCCCGAGCCGCCGCAAGGCCATCTTCTGCAGGTCGTTGTCGGCGAGATCGATCATCACGGGGATGGTCTTCTCGATCGTCTCGGTGTTGCGGCGCGCGTCGTCGGCCGCGCCCGATGACAGCGACAGATAGTAGGAATTGGCCGCCACCAGCATCGCGGTGAAGGCCTCGCGGGATTTGCCGAGCGATGGCCAGATCAGGGCGTCGCGATGGCCGGTGGCGCCTTCGATGATGGAATAGAGGCCGGCCATGTCCCTGGCCGGGCCCTGCACCTGGTCCTCATAGGTCTTGGCAATGGTGGCCTGCACGCTGCGCAGCTCGCCGAAGCCGTTGAGGAAGCGGTCGGTGGTGCGCTCCAGCTCCTCGACCGAGCCCGACAGCATCGGGTCCTTGGCGGCGCGGTTGGTCAGCGTGCCCAGTACCGCCTCGCGCAGCAGCAGGATCTCGGCGAACAGGTCGGGGCTCGGCTGGTTGATGTAGCGGTGGATCAGATTGTGCAGGCGCCCGGTCTCGCTTTCGAGCAGCGCCAGGATGCGGTCGGATTCGCGCACCTGGCGCACGTCGTCCCAGGCCGAGCCCAGCACCTGCGCGCCGTTCCAGATCATCCCCACCAGCACCACCACCACGGCGGAGTTCAGCGCGGCGATCGACAGGATGCGCCAGCGGATCGGCACCGCCCGAAGCACGCCGACCAGCCGTGCGCGCAGCCGTCCGATCGGGCCGGACGGCCGGTCTGGGTGCTCGGTATGTCCAAGTGCAGCCAACGCGGCTCACTCCACCTTGCGAATGCGTTCGATCAGCGCGGCCGCGGCGGGATCGCGCCCGGCCTTGGCGTAGATCGGGGCCATCGCGTCCTCGAACGGCTTGCGGTCGATCTCCCTGATGATGGTGACGCCGGCTTCCTGCGCCTTGCGCTGCGACTGCTCCTCGAGGTCGCGCCATTTCTCGCGCATGAACCGGCTGGAGCGCTGCGCGGCCTCCCGGAAGATCTTCTGGTCGTCCGGCGACAGGCTCTGCCAGGCCTTCAGCGAGATCACCAGCACTTCGGGGCTCATCGTGTGCTCGGTGAGCGTATAATGCCCGGCGTGCGTGTAATGATCCGTCGTCACGAAAGATGGCCAGTTGTTCTCGGCGCCGTCGATCAGATGGTTGGCGAGCCCGGTGAGCACCTGCCCATAGGGCATCTCGACCGGCTCGGCGCCGAGCGAGCGGATCATCTGGCTCATCAACTCCGACTGCTGCACCCGGATCCGCAATCCCTTGAGATCCGCGATGGTCTTCACCGGGCGGGCGCCGTTGTAGATCGACCGCGCCCCGGAATCGTAGAAGGCGAGCCCGACGAAGCCATAGGGCTCGAAGCTGTTCACGATCTCGCTGCCAATCGGCCCGTCCAGCACCTTCTGCATGTGCTCGATGGACCGGAACAGGAACGGCATGGCGAGCACGTTCATCGCCGGCACGAAGTTGCCGATCAGCGCCACGTTGGTCCGGTTGAGGTCGATCGCGCCGGCCCGGGTCTGCTCGATGGTCTCCTTTTCCTCGCCGAGCTGGCGGGAGTGGAACACCTTGATCTCGTGGCGGCCGCCGCTGCGCTCGGCGATCAGCGCGCCCATGTAGCGCAGCGCCTGGACGGTCGGGTAATCCTCGGTCTGGGTATCGGCGGAGCGAAATTCGCGTGCAACGGCGCCCGTCGCACAGACGGCAAGCAGAAGCGCGACGACGATCACTCCGGTCCGCGAGAGTTCGGCACGGCTCAACACTGGCACACTCAACCCCTCAGTGGTGGAGTCTATGGCGGGAGCAAAAGGTTCAATGCAATCTAGCAGATGGTCGGGGGAAGGCCATCCCGCCCGGCGCGGCCGTGTAATTGTGCGGCGCGGCCGGCGTTCATTCCCGGTTGAAACCGCAAATGCCGCGCCTTAAGCAGGGCAGCCGCCTTTGTCGTGCGGCATGGGAAGCGCCATCGTGACTTCAGCATTGCGCCTTTTGCAGCTCGTCGCCGCCCTGGCGGCTCTCTCATTGGCCGCGCCCGTGCGCGCCGCCACCGACATCGCGTGGTGGCACGCCATGTCCGGCGAGCTTGGGCGGCAATTGGAAAAGCTCGCCTCGGACTTCAACGCCTCGCAGTCCGATTACCGCATCGTGCCCGCTTACAAGGGCAACTACACCGAGACGGTGACCGCCGCGATCTTCGCCTTCCGCTCGCGCAGCCAGCCCGCCATCGTCCAGGTCAACGAGGTCGCCACCGCCACCATGACCGCGGCCAGGGGCGCGATCTATCCGGTGTTCAGCCTGATGCGGGACATGCACGAGCCGTTCTCGCTGACCGATTACCTGCCCGCGGTCTCCGGCTATTACACCGACGCGGCCGGCAATCTGTTGTCGTTCCCGTTCAACTCCTCGACGCCGATCCTCTACTACAACAAAACTATGTTCCGCGACGCCGGCCTCGATCCGGACGCGCCGCCGAAGACCTGGCCGGAATTGGGCGCGGCCGCAAAGCGCCTGCGCGACCGCGGTGCGGCGTGCGGCTTCACCACGTCCTGGCCGTCCTGGATCCATGTCGAGAATTTCTCCGCTTTCCATAATTTGCCGCTGGCGACGCGCGGCAACGGCTTTGCCGGGCTCGACGCCGAGCTGACCATCAACAATCCGGTCGTGGTGATGCACATCGCCCAGCTCGCCGAATGGCAAAAGACAAAACTGTTCGACTATGGCGGCCGCGGCCAAGCGGCCGAGCCGCGCTTTCAGAAGGGCGAATGCGGCATCTTCATCGGCTCCTCGGCGACGCGCGCCGACATCAGAGCGAATTCGAAATTCGAGATCGGCTACGGCATGATGCCGTATTGGCCCGACGTGAAGGGCGCGCCGCAGAACTCGATCATCGGTGGCGCCACGCTGTGGGTGCTGCGCGACCGGCCGCGCGAGGAATACAAGGGCGTGGCGCGGTTCTTCGCCTATCTGTCGCAGCCCGGCGTGCAGGCCGCCTGGCATCAGAACACCGGCTATCTGCCGATCACCCGGGCCGCGTCCGAGCTGACGCGCGCGCAGGGCTTTTACGAGCGCAATCCGGGCTCGGCGATCTCGTTCGAGGAAATCACGCTCAATCCGCCGACGGAGAACTCGAAGGGCATCCGGCTCGGCTCCTTCGTCCTGATCCGCGGCGCGATCGAAGACGAGCTGGAGCAGGCCTTTTCCGGCCACAAGAGCGCGCAAGCCGCGCTGGATTCCGCCGTCGAGCGCGGCAACAAGCTGCTTCGCCAGTTCGAGCGGGCAAGTCCGGAGCGGTAATGCATGTTGCGATTGGACACCGCTGCGACCTCGAGTGAGGTGCGCCCCCTCTCCCGCTTGCGGGGGAGGGTTGGGGTGGGGTGTCTCCACAACGGGATAATCCCCTAGAGGAAAGAGCCCCCACCCGGCGCGGGACGATGCTTCGCATCGCCCGGAACGCGCCGACCTCCCCCGCAAGCGGGAGAGGTGCACCGTCTTCTTGGCTCGCACTGAAACAACAAAAAAACACCTGAATGACGATCGCTCCATCGCAAACACTGCCGGCCTTCACCGACGCGGAAAGCTTTCGCGCCTTTCGCTCCGCGTCCTCGCAATGGCTGCCGATCGCACTCGACATCGCGCGCAGCCACGATCTCGACATCAGCGCGCCGCATGTGTTTGCGACCGGCACCAACCTCGTGGTTGGTCTCGGCGAGACGCTGATCCTGAAAATCTTCCCGCCGATGCTGCACGCACAATTCGTCTCCGAGCGCGGCTCGCTGATGCAGCTCAAAGGCCATCTCGATCTGCCGATCCCCGAGATCGTCGCCGAAGGAACGCGAGACGGTTGGCCCTATCTCGTCATCACCCGTCTTGCCGGCAAGCTCGGCTCGGAGGTCTGGCCGCATCTGCCCGAAGCGCAGAAGGAACGCCTGCTGCGCCAGATCGGCGAGACCATCGCGAGCGTCCAGCGCGTCCCGCTCGGACCGCTGGCGAACATCGAGCCGCGCTGGGACGACTTCATGCGTGCGCAGATGCTAGGCTGCCGTGCCCGGCACACGCGCCTCGGCCTCGCGCCGAAATTCCTCAAAGGCCTCGATGATCTCCTGCGCGATGCGGAAAAGCTCATTCCGATGGATGCGCCGCCGGTCTTTCTGGTCGGCGAGTACATTCCGGAGAACTTCCTGCTCGCCTGCGATGACGGTCAGTGGTCGCTCAAAGGCCTGTTCGACTTCGGCGACGTGCTGGCGGGATGGCGCGATTACGACCTGCTCGGCCCCGGCGCGTTCATGGCGGCGGGCCGGCCGGGGAGGGTGAAGAGCCTGCTCGAAGGCTTTGGCTATGCGAAGCTCGACTATACGCTGAAGCGCCGGCTGATGGCCCTGATGCTGCTGCACCGCGCCAGCGACCTCAACAGCCACATCTGCATCGAGGGCTGGCAGGAGCAGGCGGATGATCTGCTGGAATTGCAGGAGTTGATCTGGACGGGGTGAGCGCACTACCTCGATCCGTCATTCCGGGGCGCAGCGCAGCGGCGAGCCCGGAATCCATGGTCCCGCGCGTTCTGCCGCCCGATGGATTCTGGCCTCGATGCGGCGCATCACCCCGGAATGAAGTCATGCTTATTAGGCGGGCGTCTATCCAATGTAGCTCATTAAATAAGCAAATCTGTATCTTTGTATGCAATTACGGACAATCGAGACGAAGGCGGCGCACGCGTCAAATGAATATTTCATAAGCGATTTCAGCCTATTACCTTGATCGTAAATACTCGTTAAGCCTTGGCACGAACTTTGCGAATCCGGTTCCAACCAAAAACTTTGAGTTGGAGCGATTTCATGAAGCGCCGCGATTTCCTCAAGTCCGTTTCCGGATTGGCCGCCGGGGCGGCGCTTCCGGCGATGCCTCAGGTGATTTCCTCGGCCTATGCCGACGCCCGCTCCGAGACGCTGCTGATCGTCTCGGAAGGCGGCCCGAACAATCTCGACATCCATGGCGTCGGCACCAACGTGCCCGGCTATGAGGTGTCCTGGAATTGCTACGACCGCCTGATCAGCCACGAGATGAAGAGCGGCCCCGGCGGGGTGCCCTATTACGACCGCGACAAGTTCAAGGGCGAGCTCGCCGAGGAGTTTAGGATCGACGACATGTCGGTCACCTTCAAGCTGAAGAAGAACGCCAAATTCCACGACGGGGCGCCCGTTACCGCCAAGGACGTGAAATGGTCGCTCGATCGCGCCGTCAGCGTCGGCGGCTTTCCGACGTTCCAGATGAGCGCGGGCTCGCTGACCAAGCCCGAACAGTTCGTCGTGATCGACGACCACACGGTGCGCGTCGACTTCCTGAAAAAGGACAAGCTGACGATTCCCGATCTCGCCGTGATCGTGCCCTGCATCGTCAACTCCGAGCTCGTGAAGAAGAATGCCAGCGAGAAGGACCCCTGGGGCCTCGAATTCACCAAGCAGCAGACCGCGGGCTCCGGCGCCTACAAGGTGACGAAATGGACCGCGGGCACCGAAGTGATCATGGAGCGCAACGAGGATTGGGTCGGTGGCCCCTTGCCGAAGATCAAGCGCGTGATCTGGCGCATGGTGCCGCAGGCCGGAAACCGCCGCGCGCTGCTGGAGCGCGGCGATGCCGACATCTCCTACGAGCTGCCGAACAAGGACTTTCAGGAGATGAAGGCCAACGGCAAGCTCAACGTGGTGTCGCTGCCGTTCTCCAACGGCATCCAGTATATCGGCATGAACGTCACCAAGCCGCCCTTCGACAATCCGAAGGTGCGCCAGGCCGTTGCCTACGCGCTGCCCTATCAGAAGATCATGGACGCCGTGATGTTCGGCCTCGCCAACCCGATGTTCGGCGCGCCGAAGGACAAGGCGACCGAGGTCGCCTGGCCGCAGCCGCATAAATACAACACCGACATGGACAAGGCGAAGGCGCTACTGGCGGAGGCGGGCTATGCGAACGGCTTCGAGACCACGATCTCGTTCGACCTCAATTTTGCCGGCGTCAACGAGCCGCTCTGCGTGCTGGTGCAGGAGAGCCTCGCGCAGATCGGCATCAAGACCACCATCAACAAGGTGCCCGGCGCCAACTGGCGCACCGAATTGAACAAGAAGGAGATGCCGCTCTTCACCAATGTGTTCTCGGGCTGGCTCGATTACCCCGAGTACTTCTTCTACTGGTGCTATCACGGCAACAATTCCGTCTTCAACACCATGAGCTACAAGTCGGCGGAGATGGACAGACTGATCGACGGCGCCCGCACCGCCGCCGCGGCCGGCGACAAGTCAACTTACGATGCCGACGTGAAGGGCTTCGTCGATCTCGCCTTCACCGACACCCCGCGCATCCCGCTGTACCAGCCCTTCGTCAACGTCGCGATGCAGAAGAACATCAGCGGCTATCAATACTGGTTCCACCGGAGGCTCGATTATCGCGCGATGGCGAAGGGGTGAGGTGTCGTGCGTGCGTGCGATCTGACCGTGTCTTTCAGCTCTTGGAGTGAGGCTGCCACCGCTCCCTCATTCCCTCCCCCCTTGTGGGGGAGGGGCAGGGAGGGGGGTAGCCACAAACTCAGACCTCTCCCGGAGCCACCCCCCTCCCTAGCCCTCCCCCACAAGGGGGGAGGGAACGCAGCCGAACGTGCCGCACGATCTCGTTCCCATACGCAGCGCAGGAGCACCCCATGCTCACCATGATCGGCAAGCGCCTGATGTTTGCGATTCCCTCGCTGATCGGGGTCGTCATCGTCACCTTCCTGCTGACGCGCGCGCTGCCGGGCGATCCCACCGCCTACTTCGCCGGCCCCGCCGCGACCAAGGAAGCCGTCGAGCAGATCCGGAAAAAACTCGGCCTCGACAAGCCGCTGATCGAGCAGTTCTTCCGCTACACGGGCGATCTCGCGCATGGCGATTTCGGCAACTCGCTGACGACGGGACAGCCGGTGGCGGCCGAAATCCGCAACCGCCTGCCGGCCTCTGCCGAGCTGACCTTGCTCGGTCTCATCGTCTCGGTCGTCATCGCCATCCCGCTCGGCGTGCTCGCTGCAACGCGGCCGGGGTCATGGGTCGATCACTTATGTCGGGTGACGACGACGGCCGGCGTCTCGCTGCCGGTGTTCTTCACTGGCCTGGTGCTGGTCTATGTCTTCTATTTCCGCCTCGGCTGGTCGCCTGCGCCGCTCGGCCGGCTCGACGTGTTCTACAGCGCGCCGCCGACGGTGACCGGCTTCTATCTGATCGACACCTTGATCGCGCGCGATCTCGAAGCGTTCCGCTCGGCGCTGAGCCAGCTCATCCTGCCGGCGACGACGTTGGCGATCTTCTCGCTGGCGCCGATCGCACGCATGACACGCGCCTCGATGCTGGCGGTGCTCGCGTCCGAATTCGTCCGCACCGCGCGCGCCAGCGGCCTGTCACCGTCGACCGTGATCGTCACTTACGCCTTCCGCAATGCGATGCTGCCCGTGATCACCACGCTCAGCATGGTGTTCTCGTTCCTGCTCGGCGCCAACGTGCTGGTGGAAAAAGTCTTCGCATGGCCCGGCATCGGCTCCTACGCGGTGGAAGCGCTGATCTCGTCGGACTTCGCGCCGGTGCAAGGTTTTGTCCTGACCATGGCGGTCATGTACGTGCTGCTCAATCTCGTGATCGACATTTTGTACGGCGTGATCGATCCGCGCGTGCGGTTGGAAGGGTAGGGGGCATTCATGAGTTCTGTTGCGCCTGCTGTCGAGCCTGTCGGTCCCGCACGTACCTCGGGACTGGCTGCGATCCTCGAACAGACCCGCTACGTGCTCGGCGAAAACAAGGTCACCGGCTTTGCCTTCGCCTTGCTGATCCTGATCCTCGCCGCCGCGATCCTCGGTCCCTACGTGGTGCCCTACGATCCGCTCGCCTCCGACACCGCCGCAGCACTGAAGCCGCCGTCGGCCGCGCACTGGTTCGGCACCGACCAATTGGGGCGCGATATCTTCAGTCGCGTCGTCGTGGCAACGCGGCTCGACACTTTTATCGCGGTCGCCTCTGTCGCGCTGGTGTTCCTGATGGGCGGCCTCGCCGGCATCGCTGCCGGCTATTTCGGTGGCTGGACCGATCGCATCGTCGGCCGCATCGCCGACACCATCATGGCTTTCCCGCTGTTCGTGCTGGCGATGGGCATCGTCGCCGCGCTCGGCAACACCGTGCAGAACATCATCCTCGCTACAGCCATCGTGAACTTCCCGCTCTACGCCCGCGTCGCGCGCGCCGAGGCCAACGTCCGCCGCAACGCCGGCTTCGTGCAGGCCGCGCGTCTCTCCGGCAACGGCGAATTCCGCATCCTCTTGGTGCACATCCTCCCGAACATCATGCCGATCATGATCGTGCAGATGTCGCTGACCATGGGCTACGCCATCCTCAATGCCGCCGGTCTCTCCTTCATCGGCCTCGGCGTCCGCCCGCCCACCGCCGAATGGGGCATCATGGTCGCCGAAGGCGCCGGCTTCATGGTGTCGGGCGAATGGTGGATCGCGCTGTTCCCCGGCCTCGCCCTGATGATCGCCGTGTTCTGCTTCAACCTCCTGGGCGACGGCCTGCGCGACATCGTCGACCCCCAGCGGAGGACGTGATGATTGCTTTGTCTGAAGCCGGTGCTGCCGTTCGCCTCTCCCCGCGTGCGGGGAGAGGCCGGGCCGCGTTAGCGGACCGGGTGAGGGGGGTCTCCGCGAACTCCTCTGCCAGCCGTTTGCGCGGAGAGAGGCCCCTCACCCCAACCCTCTCCCCGTAAGAACGGGGAGAGGGAGCGAGAGGCCCCGTGCATGCCTCACGCGCAAACACCCGTCAAAAATTCTCCAATGATTTCAATCCCATTCTACTGTGCATGGGGTTGTTTTCGCGTTTTTTGGTTCGTAGGCCCTCATGACCGCCCAGCCGCTGCTCGACGTCCAGGACCTCACCGTCGAATTCTCCACCCGCCGCGGCATCGTCAAAGCCGTGCAGCACGTCAACATCTCCGTCGCCAAGGGCGAGACGCTCGCCATCGTCGGCGAGTCCGGCTCGGGCAAGTCGGTGACGTCGTACGCGGTGATGCGCATCCTCGACCGCGCGGGGCGGATCGCCGATGGCTCGGTGATGTTCTCCGGCATCGACGTCAAGGCCGCGACCGAGGACCAGATGCGCGATTTGCGCGGCCGCGAAGTCTCGATGATCTTTCAGAACCCGCGCGCCGCACTCAACCCGATCCGGAAAGTCGGCGACCAGATCGAGGACGTCTTGCGCACCCACGTGCAGCAGGCCCAGGTCAAGGATCACGGCGAGAAGGCGATTGAGGCGCTGGAGCAGGTCAAGATCGCCCGCCCGCGCGAGCGCTACCACGCCTATCCGTTCGAGCTTTCGGGCGGCATGTGCCAGCGCGTCGTCATCGCGCTCGCGCTCGCCTGCAATCCGCAGCTGCTGATCGCGGACGAGCCGACCACCGGCCTCGACGTCACCACGCAGAAGGCGGTGATGGACCTGATCGTAGAGCTGACCAAGCGCCGCGCGATGTCGACCATCCTGATCACCCACGATCTCGGCTTGGCAGCCGCCTATTGCGACCGCGTCGTGGTGATGGAGAAGGGCCGCGTCGTCGAGACCGCGAAAGCCGCCGACATTTTCGCCAACCCGCAGCACCCCTACACCAAGAAGCTGATGCGCGCGACGCCGCGGCTTGGTGTGAGCCTGCGGGATCTGCTGCCGGAGGAGGAGACTCTTGCCTCTCCCCGCGTGCCGGGAGAGGCCGACGCGCGGAGCGCGGCGGGTGAGGGGGGCTCTCCCAGCACCGTGCTCGGGGAGAGTCCCCCTCACCCCGACCCTCTCAGCGCGAGCGAAGCTCGTCGCGACCCCGCAAGCGGGGAGAGGGAGAAGACGCCGCTCCTCCTCATCGAAAAGCTCGTCAAGGAATACCCGCGCCAGGGCGCCACCGCCACGCTCGGAAAGCTGTTCGGCCGCAAGCCGCCGCTGGAGCCGGATGTCTTCCGCGCCGTTGACGGCATCAGCTTTTCGATCGGCCATGGCGAAAGCGTCGGCCTCGTCGGCGAGTCCGGCTGCGGCAAATCGACCACGTCGATGATGGTGATGCGCCTGCTCGACCAGACCTCCGGCCTGATCCAGTTCGACGGCGAGGACATCGGCGGCATCGCGCCGGCCTCGTTCGCCCGGCTGCCGCAGCGCAGCCGCATCCAGATGGTGTTCCAGGATCCGACCGACAGCCTCAACCCGCGCTTCACCGCCGCGCGCGCCATCGCCGACCCCATTATGCAGCTCGGCGATATCAGGGGACGCGATGCGCTCCGCGCCCGCTGCGAGGAGCTGGCCACCATGGTCGGCCTGCCGCACAACCTGCTGGATCGTTTCCCGCATCAATTGTCCGGCGGCCAGAAGGCCCGTGTCGGCATCGCCCGCGCCATCGCGCTGCATCCGAAGCTGGTCATCCTGGACGAGCCGACGGCGGCGCTGGACGTCTCGGTGCAGGCTGTCGTTCTGAACCTGCTGCAGGACCTCAAGGCGCGGCTAGGTATGAGCTATCTGTTCGTCTCGCATGATTTGAATGTGGTGCGCTTGCTGTGCGATCGTGTCATTGTGATGCGGACGGGTCGAATCGTCGAAGAGGGCTCTTCCGAGCAGGTCTTGAGCGATCCGCAGGACGACTACACCAAGGAGCTGCTGACGGCGATCCCGCATCCGCCGTTGCAGGTCCACTGAGCATGATCCGGAAAAGTGTGACGCGGTTTTCCGAAAAGATCATGCTCAAATGACAACCTAGAGAGCTAGTTTGGGAGCGTGATGGCCGAGCCGCTGGACGATTATATCGACGCCGTATCGAAAGCGCTGGCGCTGCCGGTCGAGGAGGCCTGGAGGCCCGCGGTGCGCGCCAACCTCGAAGTCTCGCTGCGCCTCGCTCGCCTGGTCGACGAATTCGCGCTGCCGGACGAGACCGAGCCGGCGCCGATTTTCACCGCTTGATGCTGCCATGACCAGCAAGCCAGAGATGACGGCCTCGGACATCGCGAGTGCGGTTGCGGGCCGCCGGATGTCCGCGCTCGACGCCACGGAAGCGGCGCTGTCGCGCATCAAGCAGCACGACAGTGTCCTCAATTCCTTCACCGACGTCACCGCCGATCGCGCCCGTGCGAAAGCACGCGCCATCGACGCCGATATCGCCGCCGGCAAGGAAGTCGGCCCGCTCGCCGGCGTGCCCTTCGCGGTGAAGAACCTGTTTGACGTCGCCGGGCTTCCGACGCGCGCCGGCTCGGAGATCAACCGCGATCGCGCGCCCGCAGCGCGCGATGCGACGCTGATCGAGCGGATGGAAGCCGCCGGCGCCGTGCTGGTCGGCGCGCTCAACATGGGCGAATACGCCTATGATTTTACGGGCGAGAACGTCCATGACGGTCCCTCGCGCAATCCGCACGACACCACGCGGATGACCGGCGGCTCCTCGGGCGGCTCCGGCAGCGCGGTCGGCGGCGCGCTGGTGCCGATCGCGCTCGGCTCGGACACCAATGGCTCGATCCGCGTGCCGTCCTCGTTTTGCGGCATTTTTGGTTTGAAGCCGACCTATGGCCGGCTGTCGCGCGCGCGCTCGTTCCCGTTCGTCGCGAGCCTCGATCATCTCGGCCCGTTCGCGCGCTCCGTCACCGATCTCGCGCTCGCCTATGACGTGATGCAGGGCCCGGACGCGGAGGACAGCGCCTGCACGACGCGCGGGCTGGAGCCGACGCTGCCGCTGATCGCCAATCCCGTCTCGGATCTGCGCATCGCGATCGCCGGCGGGTATTTCCAGAAGAACGTGTTTCCGGAAGCGGTCGAGGCCGTCAGCCGCGTCGCCAAGGCGCTTGGCGCAACGAAGGTGGTCGACGTTCCCGAAGCCGCGCGCGCCCGCGCGGCCGCCTATGTCATCACCACCACCGAAGGCGCGTCGCTGCATCTCGATCGCCTGCGCAAGCGGCCGAACGATTTCGATCCTGCGGTGCGCGACCGGCTGATCGCTGGCGCGATGGTGCCGGCGCCGATGGTCGATCGGGCGCAAAAATTTCGGCGCTGGTATCGCGCGCAGCTCGCCGAGATCTTCAAGACCGTCGACGTGCTGCTCGCGCCGGCAACGCCCTGCACCGCGCCAAAGCTCGGGCAGGTGAATTTCAACCTCGACGGCGTCGAGCTGCCGGTGCGCGCCAATATCGGCGTCCACACCCAGCCGATCTCCTTCATCGGCCTGCCGGTGGTGGCCGTCCCGGTGCCGCTCGAGCCGCTGCCGATCGGGGTGCAGATCATCGCTGCGCCCTGGCGCGAGGACATCGCGCTCCGCGTCGCCTACGCTTTGGAAAAGATGGGCGTCGCGGCAGCGCCCGCGCCGAGAGGACTCTGACATGGAGATCGATCTCCCCGAGGTGATCGCGGAAGTCAAAGCCGCATTCGATCGTTATGAGCAGGCCCTCGTCAGTAACGATGTCGCCGTGCTCGGCGAGCTCTTCCGCAACGATCCCCGCACGCTGCGCTACGGCATCGGTGAGAACCTCTACGGCTACGAGGCGATCAACGGCTTCCGCGCCGCGCGCTCGCCGGTCGGCCTGAACCGCCGCACCGCCAAGACGGTGATCAGCAGCTATGGCCGCGACACGGCGGTGGCCTCCACCCTGTTCTACCGCGATACGGCGCCCGGCAAGGTCGGCCGGCAGATGCAGACCTGGATTCGCTTTCCGGAGGGCTGGCGCGTCGTCGCCGCCCATGTCAGCATGATCGACGAGCCGAAAGAGACCTGACCGCATGACGCTCGACGATCTTCCGCAGGGAGCCCTGCCGGCCGAACCGGTGGTGCCCCGCGTCGACCGTGCCTCGCCATCGCTGCAGAAGGTCACGCGCGCCGAGGAGCTGCGCCTGCAGCTCGCCGACGAAATCGTGCGCGGCGCCCTGGCCCCCGGCTCGCCCCTGGACGAGACCGATATCGCGCGCCGCTTCAGCGTGTCGCGGACGCCGGTGCGTGAGGCGCTGCGTCAGCTCGTGGCCAGCGGCCTCGTCGAGGCGCGCGCCCATCGCGGCGCGGTGGTGGCGCAGCCCTCGATCGAGCGTCTGACGAGCATGTTCGAGGCGATGGCGGAGCTCGAGGCGCTGTGTGCAGGCCTCGCCGCCGAGCGCATGTCCGCCGCCGAGCGCCATGGCCTCGAGGCGATCCACGAGGAGCTGCGGGTGTTGAGCTACACCGGCAATCCCGATCGCTTTCACGAGGTCAACGAGCGCTTCCACAACGCGATCTATGCGGGCTCGCAGAACGGCTACATCGCCGAGATCACGCTGGCGACGCGGGTGCGCGTGCAGCCGTTCCGCCGCGCCCAGTTCCGCAACCTCGGCCGTCTCGCCAAGTCGCAAGCCGAGCACGACCGCGTCGTCGTCGCCATCATGCGCGGCGACAAGCAGGGCGCCGCCGCCGCGATGCGTGCGCATATCGAGCTGGTGCGCGGGGAGTACGAGATTTACGCGGTGTCGGTGTAGCGCCGCGCGATCGGTGCCGTAGGGTGGGCAAAGGCGCAAAGCGCCGTGCCCACGGTTTTTCATGAAGGTCGGGATCGTGGGCACGCTTCGCTTTGCCCACCCTACGAGATCTACTTTGTCGTAGCTTCCTTCATATACGCGCGCCATCCCCCATACGCGGTGATATCTCGCGCATCGCTCAGCACCTCCGGCTCGACGAGAAACCCTTTCACGCTGCGGCCATCGGCAAGGCGCACCGTGCCGATCGCCATCGGCGAAGGAATCGCATTGACGAATTTGCCGAAGGCGGACGGCGACAGCGACCAGATCTCCAGCTCGATGGCGGCGCCCTTGCCGGCTTCCACGCGCAGCATGCCGGGTTTCGGTGGCGTGGTCTTGAGCGCGTAGAGCTTGTAGTCGGGCGCAGTTCTGGTTGCCTCGATCAGGCGCCCGTTCAGTGCCTTCAATTCGCCGTTGAGCACCATGCCGGACAGATGTGCGCCGACGACCGCGATCGGGATCTCGTCGCCGCTGCTTGCCGGCAGCGGCGACAGCGGAGCTTGCGCCGTGCCCTTCGCGCCGAGACTCAGCTTGGTATCGGCATGGAAGACGCGGCCGATGCTCGCGAGCAGCGCATCATGCCCCGCGGGCGCGAGCAGCGTGATGCCGAACGGAATGCCGTCGGCGCGCATCGACGCCGGCAGCGCGAGGCCGCAGAGATCGAGCAGATTGACGAAATTGGTGTAGGTGCCGAGCCGGCTGTTGAGCTCGATCGGATTGGCGAGCACCTGCGCGGTGGTATAGGCGGTCGGCGCGGTCGGCAGCACCAGCGCGTCGATATTGGCAAACGTGCGCTCGGCAATCTTGCGCAGGCCCTGCAGGCGATAGAGCGCCGAGAACGTGTCCGCAGCGGTCAGCCGCGCGCCGGCTGCGGTGATCTCGCGCGTCACCGGATGAATCGAATCGGGCGCGGACGCCAGCAGATCCTTGATCACGAGGTAGCGTTCGGCGACCCAGGGGCCCTCATAGAGCAGCCGCGCCGTCTCGTAGAACGGCTCGAGGTCGAACTCGACCAGCGTTGCGCCAAGCGCAGTCCAGCGCTTCAGCGCATCGGCGTAGGCGGCTTCCGCCTTCTTGTCGCCGAAAAAGATCAGCTGTCCGTTGCGCGGCACGCCGAGGCGCAGGTCTGAGGGGAGCGGCGTGAGCGCGCCCAGCGGCCGGTCGCGCGAGAACGGATCGGCCGGGTCCGGCCCCGCCATTACGGACAGCGCCAGTGCGGCATCGTCCACGGTCAGCGCAAACACCGAGATGCAATCGAGCGTGCGGCAGGCCGGCACCAGCCCCGCATTCGAGACCATGCCGAGGCTCGGCTTCAGCCCGACGATGTTGTTGAGCATCGCCGGCACGCGGCCCGAGCCGGCGGTGTCGGTGCCCAGCGACAGCGGCACCAGCCCCGCGCCGACCGCCACCGCGGAGCCCGAACTGGAGCCGCCGGGAATGAGATCCTCGCGGATCGAATTCTTGGGAACGCCGTAGGGCGAGCGCACGCCGACGAGGCCGGTGGCGAACTGGTCGAGATTGGTCTTGCCGATGATGATGGCGCCGGCCGCGCGCAGCCGCGCCACCGCAGTCGAGTCATGCGTCGGCGTAGTGGAGAAGGCCGGGCAGGCCGCCGTGGTCGGAAAGCCCAGCGCGTCGATATTGTCCTTCACCGCAACGGGCACGCCGTAGAGTGGCAGGCTGGCGGTGTCCTTCGTGGCGAGCCTCTCAGCCTCCGCGATCGCATCCTTTTCGTCGCGCAGGCTGATGAAGATGGCGGGATCATTGTGGTCGCGGATGCGCTGATAGGTCCGCGCGACCGTCTCTGCCGGCGTCAACGTGCCCGCGCGATGCGCGGCCACAATCGCGGCGATCGTTTCAGGCTGCTCAGCCCCCATTTCAGCCCCCATGGCGACAAAACTCCGGCAACTGCTTCACCCCCGGAGTGAAGCAAGCGATGTGCCATTGTGTACATTATCCGGGCAGGACGGAGGCTGCGGATATGATCCGTGGGATCAGTGGCTTGCGGGATATTTTGGCAGGCGGGCGGGCCGTGCCGTCAGCGCCCCGTGACGGGCATCTGCCCAAATCATGGGCAGTCGAGATCAGGTGAAGCCAGCAAGGATCCGCAGCAGGTGTGCCCGGTTTTCCTTGCCGATCTTCTCTTCGACATGCCGCTCGTGCTCGGCCGCGAGCCGCTTGAATTTCGCCAGCGCCGTCTCGCCCTGGGTCGTGAGATGCAGCGCATGCGAGCGACGGTCCGCCTTCGATTTGACCCGCTTCACGAGCTTGCGCTGTTCGAGGCTGTCGAGCAGGTGCACCAGCCGGGCGCGCTCGATGCCAAGACGCTTTGCCACCGCCATCTGCGACAGGCCCGGATTGGCGCCGATCACGGTCAGCACCGAATATTGCGTCGGCCGGATGTCGACATCGCCGAGCGTTCTGATGAAGTCCTGAAAGATCCAGATCTGGAAGCGCCGCACCGCATAGCCGGCGTGCCCGACCAGTGCGTCGAGGCCGATATCGTCGGCCATGTCCCGAGGCGCCGCGCCGTTGCCGGCGCGTCTGCGTGCGGAAGTCTGGGCTGAGGTGGCTGTCAAATCGCGTCTCCTGCCGGACTATTCTTGTAACGTCATTATAGTGCGGGCGGAAGATTGTTGTTGACGACAACAATTGTCATGCCCAACATTATGGCCAAAGCAGCCCGGAACGAGGCTGCGGCCGATCCGGGATCCGGGCGGAGGAGGAAATCATGACAACCGCCGCACGCGGCGATGCCGCAAGCCTGTTTGCAACGCCACGGACCGTCGCCGAGCATCGCGCCGACGGCAGCATCGTGCTGCGCTCGCCCGATCCCTTGCGCGACGGCGCACGCTGCGTCGGCGACTGGCTGGAGCAACGGGCGCGGCAAACGCCGGATGCGACCTTCCTTGCCGAGCGCGGCGACGTCGAGGCGCCATGGACCACCGTCAGCTATGCGCAGGCGCTGCGCCAGGTGCGTGCGGCGGCGTCCTGGATCCTGGCACAGGGTCTGAGCGCCGAACGCCCGCTCGCGATTCTCTCCGACAACAGCATCGACCACGCGCTGCTGGCGCTTGCGGCCCAGCATGTCGGCGTGCCCTCGGCGGCGATTTCGCCGGCCTATTCGTTGATGTCGAAAGATTTTGACAAGCTCAAGAGCATGATCGCACTGCTCGAGCCGGGCGCGATCTATGTCTCCGCCATGAAACCATTTGCGGCAGCGCTGGCGGCGATCAAACCGCTTCACACGGCCCAGATCATCAGCGGCATCGACGGCGATGCCGATGCGTTGGCCTTCGGCGCCATTGCAACAACGCCTGAAACGCCCGACGTCGCAACGGCGTTCGCCGCGGTGACGCCCGACACGATCGCCAAATTCCTGTTCACCTCGGGGTCGACAGGCAGGCCCAAGGCCGTCATCAACACCCAGCGCATGCTGACCTCGAGCCAGCAGGCCAAGGCGCAGACCTGGACATTTCTGGAGCAGGGTGGCCGCGACCTCGTCATTCTCGACTGGTTGCCCTGGAGCCACACCTTCGGCGCCAACCACAATTTCAATCTCGTGCTGCGCAATGGCGGCTCGCTCTATATCGACGGCGGCAAGCCGGCGCCCGGGCTGTTTGCGACGTCGCTCGCCAATCTGAAAAGCGTGATGCCGACGGTCTATTTCAACGTGCCGCGCGGATTCGACATGCTGATCGCGGCGCTGCGCGGCGACGAGGAGCTGCGTCACCGCTTCTTCAGCGAGGTGAAATTCGCCTTCTATGCCGGTGCCGCGTTGCCGCAGAATCTCTGGGATGCGCTCGAAGACCTCTCGATCAGGACCGTCGGCCGCGCGCTGCCGATGGTTTCGGCCTGGGGTTCGACCGAAACGTCGCCGCTTGCGACCGACTGCCATTTCCTCGCGGAGCGCTCCGGCAATATCGGTGTGCCCATTCCCGGCACCGAGCTGAAGCTGGTCCCCTCCGGCGACAAGCTGGAGGTGCGGGTGCGCGGTCCCAACGTCACGCCGGGCTATTGGAAGGCGCCGGAGCTGACCAGGCAGGCCTTTGATGAAGAGGGTTTTTATCTCATCGGCGATGCGGTGAAGCTTGCCGATCACGCGCGGCCGGAGCGCGGCCTGTTCTTCGACGGCCGCGTCGCCGAGGATTTCAAGCTCAATTCCGGCACCTGGGTCAGCGTCGGCACGCTGCGCGTTGCCGGCATCGCCGCGCTGGCGCCGCTGGCGCAGGATATCGTGGTGTCAGGTCATGGCGGCGACGAAGTGCGCTTCCTGGTGTTCCCCAACGTCGCGGCCTGCCGTGCTCATGCCGGCCTGGGCGAGACGGCTGATGTGCACGAGGTGCTCGCGCATGCCAAGGTCAGGAGCGCCATTGCGCAGGAACTGGCGAAACTGAAGCAGGACGGCCCCAATTCCGCCGGCCACGCTACGCGCGCGCTGCTTCTCGCCGAACCGCCGTCGGTCGATGGCGGCGAGATTACCGACAAGGGCTACATCAACCAGCGCGCCGTGCTGACCCGCCGCGCCGATGCGGTGGCGCGGTTGAACGATGATGCGTCGGGCGAGTGGATCGGGTTGTAAAGGCCGGTAGCGAAGCCACATTCCGCTGTCATTCCGGGGCGCGCCTCTTGGCGCGAGCCCGGAATCCATTTCACCGCAGGGGTGTTGCACGATGGATTCCGGGTTCGCGCTACGCGCGCCCCGGAATGACGAGATGGGCCAATCCCGCTGCCGCAATATATTGCTGATTCTTTTGTTGCCTAAGCAACTAATCTGTGCGAACCGTTCCAGACCAGGACGACGGCGGGGAAACCGCCGGGTCCGATCTCGGAGGAAACGATGCTCGGCAGGAAGGGTGCCGCGGGCAAGCGCGGGCGCATGCCTGGAGGTGGCGACAGGGCGCGGCCGCGGTGCGGTGCGTCAGGTGTAGCTGCTGTCCGTGACCGCGCCGAGATTTTCGTGCAGCCGGCGGAGCAGGCCGATCAGCACCTCGCGCTCGTCCTTGCTCAGGCAGGACAACAGCCGCCGCTCGCGTTCGAGCGCTGCGGCGATCACCTTGTCATGGGTGCTGCGGCCCTTCGCCGTCAGCGAAATCGAATGGGTGCGGCCGTCGTGGGGATCGGTGCGGATCGAGATCAGCCCGCGCTTCTCGAGGCCCGCCAGCGTCCGGCTCACTGGCCCCTTGTCGAAGCCGATGACGTGACAGATGCGCGAGGCCGGAATGCCGGGCTCGATCGCCAGCAGCGACATGATCCGCCATTCCGTGACGTTGACGCCGAACTCCCGCTGATAGAACGCGGTCGCGCTGTTCGAGAGCTTGTTGGCGATGAAGGTGACGAAGGCCGGGACGTAACGCTCGAGATCGAGCGTCGGTCCCGCCTCTGCGGGCGCAGGCTTGTGGCGGGGTCTGGTCGAAGGCGCAGGCATGTCGGCGTTCTGTCTCGCGGTGAGGCCACCGACCTAAAGGCATGCGCCGCGCTTTCACAAGATCAAAATGAGAGAGGTCTCCCATGACCGCATCCGGCACCCCTGCATCGACAGGCTCTGCGGCCGTCCCGCATCTCGACGTCGATCCCTTCGACATGAATTTTTTCGCGGACCCGTATCCGACGCATCAGCGGCTGCGGGAGGCAGGGCCGGTGGTCTACCTCGACAAATGGAACGTCTATGGCGTGGCGCGCTATGCCGAGGTCCATGCGGTGCTGAACGATCCCGCGACCTTCTGCTCCAGCCGCGGCGTCGGCCTGTCCGACTTCAAGAAGGAGACGCCGTGGCGGCCGCCGAGCCTGATCCTCGAGGCCGATCCGCCCGCGCACACCCGCACCCGCGCCGTGCTGTCGAAGGTGCTGTCGCCGACCGTGATGAAGCAGGTGCGCGACCGCTTTGCCGCCGCTGCGGAGGAGCGGGTGGATGCGCTGCTGCACAAGCGCAGCTTCGACGCGATCACCGATCTCGCCGAGGCCTATCCGCTCTCGATCTTTCCGGATGCGCTGGGCCTGAAGGCGGAGGGACGCGAGCATCTCATTCCCTATGCCAGCGTCGTGTTCAACGCGTTCGGTCCGCCCAATGAGCTGCGCCAGCAGGCGATCGCGCGCTCGGCGCCGCACCAGGCCTATGTCGCCGAGCAATGCCAGCGCGACAACCTCGCGCCCGGTGGCTTCGGCGCCTGTATCCACGCCCGGGTCGACGACGGCGAGATCACCGCGACCGAGGCGCCGCTGCTGGTGCGCTCGCTGCTGTCGGCCGGCCTCGACACCACCGTCAACGGCATCGGCGCGGCGGTCTATTGCCTTGCGCGCTTCCCCGACCAGTGGCAGCGCCTGCGCGCTGATCTGACGCTGGCACGCAACGCCTTCGAGGAGGCCGTGCGGTTCGAAAGCCCGGTGCAGACCTTCTTCCGGACCACCACTCGCGATGTCGAGCTGTCAGGCGCGACGATCGGCGAGGGCGAGAAGGTACTGATGTTCCTCGCCGCCGCCAATCGCGATCCCAGACGCTGGGACGAGCCTGATAGCTACGACATCACGCGCCGCACCTCCGGCCATGTCGGCTTCGGCTCGGGAATCCACATGTGCGTCGGACAGCTCGTTGCCCGCCTCGAAGGCGAGGTGATGCTGACGGCGCTGGCCCGGCGCATCGCGAAGATCGAGATCACGGGCGAGCCGAAGCGTCGCTTCAACAACACGCTGCGCGGGCTCGACAGCCTGCCCGTCACGATCACCCCGGCCTGACCAGGAGCTTTGATGCCCGCCATCACTTTCATCCATCCCGACGGCAAGTCCGAGCGCATCGAGACCGCGGACGGGGAGAGCGCCATGCAGACCGCGACCCGACACGGTCTCGACGGCATTCTGGCCGAATGCGGCGGCAACGCCATGTGCGCGACTTGCCATGTCTATGTCGACGAGGGCTGGCTCGCGCGGCTGCCCGGCATGGCCGACGACGAGGATGCGCTGCTTGACGGCACCGCGAGCGAGCGGCTGCCCAACAGCCGGCTGTCCTGCCAGATCAAGATCACGCCGGAGCTCGACGGGCTCGTCGTGAAGCTGCCGGAGCGGCAGGTCTGAGTCTCGACGCGCCGGCAACGACCGGCGCGGCAAACCATCAAACAGGGGAGGGAACCATGAAACATCTGAAATGGACGCTTGCGTTGGCCGCGAGCCTGGTGGCCGGCGCGGCGAGCGCCGAGATCTCGGACAATGTCGTGCGCGTCGGCGTGCTCAACGACATCTCCGGCATCTTCCAGGACACTAACGGCATGGGCTCGGTGGAAGCCGCGCGCATGGCCGCGGAGGATTTCAACGGCGGCGGCAAGAACATCAAGGTCGAGATCGTCTATGCCGACCACCAGAACAAGGCCGATGTCGGCAATGCCATTGCGCGCAAATGGCTCGACGTCGAGGGTGTCGATGCCATCGTCGACGTGCCGAACTCGGCCGTAGGCCTCTCCATCAACACGCTGCTGCGCGACAGCCGCATGACGTTCCTGGCGTCCTCGACCGCAAGCTCCGATCTCACCGGCAAGGCCTGCTCGCCCAACACCATCCAATGGGTCAACGACACCTGGGCCACCGGCAACACCACGGCGGCCGCGATGGTCTCGCGTGGCGGCAAGGACTGGTATTTCCTCACAGTCGATTTCGCGCTCGGCAAGGGCATCGAATCGGAAGCGCAGAAATACATCGAGGCGCATGGCGGCAAGGTGCTTGGCTCCTCAAAGCACCCGCTCGGCACCTCCGACTTTGCCTCCTTCCTGTTGCAGGCGCAGGGCTCGAAGGCTCAGGTGATCGGCCTTGCCAATGCCGGCGGTGACACCATTAACGCGGTGAAGCAGGCCGCCGAGTTCGGCATTCAGCAGAACGGGCAGCGGCTCGTCGCCTTCCTGCTCTTCATCAACGACGTCCACGGCATGGGCATCAAGGTCGCGCAGGGCCTCCAGCTCATGGAAGCCTTCTACTGGGACATGAATGACGACACCCGCGCCTTCGCCAAGCGGTTCGCCGCCCGTCCCGGCATGAACGGCAAGATGCCGAGCGGCAACCAGGCCGGCGTCTATGCCTCGACGCTCGCTTATCTCAACGCGGTCGCCGCGACCGGCAGCGACAATGCCAAGGACGCCGTGCCCGAGATGAAGAAGTTCAAAGGCAAGGACAAATTGTTCGGCGACACCACGATCCGCCAGGACGGCCGCGTCGTGCATCCGATGTACCTGTTCGAGGTGAAGAAGCCGGAGGAGTCGAAATATCCCTACGACTATTACAAGCTGGTCTCGACGATTCCGGCCGACCAGGCGTTCCGCCCGCTGGCGGAAGGCGGGTGTGAATTGGTGAAGTAAGGGAGCGAGCGCCGTCTCTTTCACCCTCCCCTGGAGGGGGAGGGTCGATCGCGCGCAGCGCGAGCGGGGTGGGGTGATCTCTCAACACGGGCAGTGTCTGCGCGGAGAGACTGTCACCCCACCCCGCTACGCATTTCGCTTCGCTGCATGCTTCGCGACCCTCCCCCTCCAGGGGAGGGTAAGAGGAACGTGCCGCGATAGCCCCTACACCACCTTACTGCTCCCCTGGGTGATCAGCCGCGCTGCCCGCTGGTCCCGCGCGTAGATCCAGAGCCAGCTCAGCGCGACACTGAGCCGGTGGCGCAGGCCGATCAGGAAGTAGATGTGGGCGATGCCCCAGATCCACCATGCGATCGCGCCGCGCAGCTTGAAGCGGCCGAAGTCGATCACGGCGAGGCGCTTGCCGATCTGGGCGAGGCTGCCGGCATGCTTGTAGCGGAACGCGCCCTTTGTCTCGCCTCGCAGTCGCGCCTTGATCGTTTCGGCGACGTGACGGCCCTGCTGCTTGGCGGCCGGCGCGATGCCTGGCACCGGCTTGCCGTCCCAGGCGTTGATGCTGACGGTATCGCCGATCGCAAAGATCTCGGGATGGCCTGGTATCGTCAGGTCGTCTTCGACCTGTACGCGCCCGGCGCGATCGGCTGGCGCGTCCAGC
>NZ_AJQF01000054.1:0-15740 GCF_000261705.1 Bradyrhizobium genomosp. III
CCGGCGGCCCAGATTCGGGTCTTTGCCTCGAGCAGCTTGCCGCCGAATACCACGCCCTCACGATTGATCTCGGTGACGGCCTGCCCCAGCACGACCTCGACGCCGATCTTCTCCAGCGAGGCCTGCGCATAGGCCGAGAGATCGTCGGCGAAGCCCGCGAGCACGCGCGGCCCCGCCTCGATCAGCACCACGCGCGCCTTGGTCGTGTCGATGTTGCGGAAATCGCCGGGCAAGGTGTGACGCGCCATCTCGGCGATGGTGCCGGCGAGCTCGACCCCGGTGGGGCCGGCGCCGACGATGACGAAGGTCAGCCGCGCCGCGCGCTTCGCCGGATCGGTCTCGCGCTCGGCGCGCTCGAACGCCACCAGGATGTGGCGGCGCAGCGTGGTGCCGTCCTCCAGCGTCTTCAGGCCCGGCGCGAACTGCTCCCATTCGTCGTGGCCGAAATAGGCGTGACGCGCGCCGGTGGCGAGCACCAGCGTGTCGTAGGGCACCTCGCTGCCGTCGTCGATCAGCACGCAGCGCCTTGCCGCGTCGACGCCGCTGACCGTCGCGAACAGCGTCGTCACCTCGGGCCTGTCTCGCATCAGGTGGCGGATCGGCCAGGCGATCTCACTGGTGGCGAGCGAGGCGGTTGCGACCTGATAGAGCAGCGGCTGGAACAGATGATGGTTGCGGCGGTCGATCAGCGTGATCTCGACCGGCGCACCCGCAAGCCGGTAGGTCGCCTCCAGCCCGCCGAAGCCGGCGCCGACGATGACGACGCGATGCGGTGTCGTGGTCATGATGTGCCCTCGAATCTCGCTGCTCCACATCCCCATTTAAGTGCGGATCGGACGCTGCGGTCCAATAGCTGTCATCAATCGCCGCATAGGCCGGATGTATCGATCGGGCGCGAAAAAGCGCCGCAGGGTTGATCTAAGTAAGTAGAATTATATTTCTTGCCATCGCCGATTGGGGCGAAATATGGTGCAGGGGCGGGCGCTGAGCCATTGGCGGCGCGACAGATTTTGCGTTCAATAGAGACAGGCCCGGGGCGGCGATCACCCCGTTTTCCGGGACCGATAATAAGGAGGGGAGTGGTTATGAGGACGGCATTCTGGCTGGCGGGCGCAGCGGCGCTGGTGCTGGCGAGCCCGGCATTCGCCGGCGACACCATCAAGATCGGTTTCGTTTCGACCTTCAGCGGCCCGACCGCCGTGATCGGCAACGATATGCGCAACTCCTTCGAGCTCGCGCTGGATCACATGGGCCGCAAGATGGACGGCAAGCCGGTCGAGGTCATCTACGAGGATGACGGGCAGAAGCCCGATGTCGGCAAGCAGAAGACCGAGAAGCTGGTGCAGTCCGACAAGGTCGATTTCATCGTCGGCTACATCTGGTCGAACGTGCTGCTGGCCTCGCTGAAGACCGCGGTCGACTCGCAGACCTTCCTGATCTCGGCCAACGCCGGCCCGTCGCAGCTCGCCGGCGAACTCTGTTCGCCTTACGTGTTCTCGACCTCCTGGCAGAACGACCAGACGCCGCAGGCTATGGGCCTCTACATGAACCAGAAAGGCGTCAAGAGCGTGTTCCTGATCGGGCCGAACTACGCGGCCGGCAAGGACATGCTCGCGGGCCTGAAGAACACGTTCAAGGGCGAGATCAAGGGCGAGGAATACACGGTGTGGCCGAGCCAGCTCGATTTCTCAGCCGAACTCTCCAAGGCGCGCGCCTCGGGCGCGGAGTCGATCTTCGTGTTCTATCCGGGCGCCGCCGGCGTGCAGTTCCTCAATCAATATGCGCAGGCCGGCCTGAAGAGCACGATGCCGCTCTACACCGCCTTCACGGTGGACGAGCTCTCGCTGCCGCTGCAGAAGGAGAACGCGCTCGGCGTGCCCGGCGCGCAGGAATGGGTCAACGACCTCCCGAACGAGCAGAACAAGCGCTTCGTCGCCGACTACCGCAAGAAATATCCCGGCCTGCGCCCGACCTATTACGGCGCGCAATCCTATGACGCCGCCCAGCTCATCAACAGCGCGGTGGTCGCGGTGAAGGGCGACACCAGCAAGAAGGACGCAATGAAGGCCGAGATGGAGAAGGCCAACTTCAAGTCGCTGCGCGGCGCGTTCAAATACGGCAAGAACCACATCCCGGTGCAGAGCTTCTATCTCCAGGACGTCGTGAAGGACGCCGAAGGCCAGCTCTCGCTGAAGACGGTCGCGACCATCGTGGAGAACGACCAGGATCGTTTCCACGACAAGTGCAAGATGAAGTAGCTACAAGCGACGTTGCCCCTTCTCCCCTTGTGGGAGAAGGTGGCGCGAAGCGCCGGATGAGGGGTATCTCTCCGCAGATTCCCTGCGAGAGTTGATCGCACGGATAGAGACCCCTCACCCGTCTCGCCGCTTTGCGGCGAGCCACCCTCTCCCACAAGGGGCGAGGGGAAGAAGTGCCTACACCCTTGGCATGCTCGCGGGCCGCACTTCGCGGGCCTGGGCTGCGAGCCTGATCCCGGCATTGGCCGCACCGAACCCCTGATAATCCCTGCGCTCGACGATCTCGAAGAAGAACCGCTCGTCGAAAATGTGGGTGTAGACCTGGAAGAACTCGCCGTCGCCCTCGCGGTCGTAGAGGATGTGGTTGGCGCGCAGCTGCGCCATCAGCTCGGGCGCGAGGTCGTATTTGGCTTCGATGTCGTCGTAGTAATTGTCGGGGATATCCAGGAAATCCGCGCCGCGCTTGCGCATCTCCGCGACCGTCGCAAAAATGTCCCGGCACGAGAATGCGACGTGCTGCACGCCCGAGCCGAAGAACTCCGAGATGAAGCGTGCCGGCAACGTCCGGTTGGCGGAGGAGCCGTTGAGCACGAAGCGCAGGCTCTGGTCGGCGTTGATGATGGCCTGGCTCTGCAC
Source organism: Bradyrhizobium genomosp. III (assembly GCF_000261705.1). Classification (NCBI taxonomy): domain Bacteria; kingdom Pseudomonadati; phylum Pseudomonadota; class Alphaproteobacteria; order Hyphomicrobiales; family Nitrobacteraceae; genus Bradyrhizobium; species Bradyrhizobium genomosp. III. The sequence continues at coordinate 2,895 of NZ_AJQF01000054.1, forward strand.
CAGGCCTCGGGGATCGGCGATCTCCATCTGCGGCAGGCGCTTGAGGTCGAGGATGCCGGTGTAGAACAACAGCCAGGACAGCATCTCGTCATAGGGCATCGACTGCGCGATGTGATCGACGGCGAGCAGCGCGTCCGCGCCTTTGTCGCTCGCAACAGGCTCGAAATCCGTGTCCCAGTTCTTGCCGGCCTGGTCGAGGAAATACAGCAGGCTGCCGCCGACGCCGTGGATCGCCGGGATTTCGAGCTCGCCCGGCCCGACCGGCTGGTAGAAGGTGCGCGCCTTCAACATCTCCGCACGCTGCATGGCAAGGCCGGCATTGTCGACATCGAGCGCAATCGCGCAGACGCCGGGGCCGTGCGTCACATAATGCGAATGCGCAAAGCCGTCGGTTTCGCTGTTGATGACGAGCTCGACCTTGCCCTGCGACCAGCGCTCCACCGCCTTGCTGCGATGCGCGCCGGACTTGCGGAAGCCGAGCTGCGCCAACAGGCGGGCGAGCTCGCTGGCCTTGGTCTCGTTGACGGCAAACTCGATGAACCCGGTGCCGCGGCTCTTCGCTTTCGGTGCCAGCGGTTCGGCGGCGAATCTCGGCCAATCCGGCGCAAGCTGGTCCTCCAGCAGGATCAGCGAGCGCAGGCCGTCGAGCGCGGTCTGCGCGGCCGAGCCGGCGCGGAACTGGTCGTTGAAGATCTCCAGTGACAGCGGCCCGGCATAGCCGGTCGCCGCGATCGCCGCCATGAACTCACCGACCGGCAGATCGCCCTGGCCGGGGAAGGAGCGGAAATGCCGGCTCCACGACAGGATATCGAGCTCGAGCTTTGGTGCGTCGGCAAGCTGCACCAGAAAAATCTTGTCGCCGGGAATCGAGGCCATCGCGCGGGTCGGAAGGCCCGGCGCCAGCGCGTGGAAGCTGTCGAGGATGATTCCGATCGCGGGATGATCGGCGCGGCGCACGATCTCCCAGGCGTCGCGATAGTCGTTGACATGACGTCCCCAGGCCAAGGCCTCGTAGCCGACGCGCAAGCCCCGACTGGCGGCGCGCTCGCCCAGCTCGCGAAAATCGTCGGCGGCGCGATCGATGCCGCCGAGCGAGGCGGGCGAGACGTTGGAGCAGATCAGCAGCAAATCAGTGCCGAGCTCCTGCATCAGATCGAACTTGCGTTCCGCGCGGGCAAAATTGCGTGCGCGCTGCGGCTCCGGCATGCCCTCGAAATCGCGGAACGGCTGAAACGCGCAGATCTCGAGATTGAGATCCTTGCAGAGCTTCGCGATGTCGCGCGGGCCGGCGCCGAACGACAGCAAATCGTTCTCGAAGATCTCGACCCCGTCGAAGCCGGCGGACGCGATGGCGCGGAGCTTCTCGTCGAGAGCGCCGGAGAGGGAGACGGTTGCGATCGAGCGCTTGTTCATGTTGCCTGCTCCATGATCCGCCCCGGTGAGACTTTTCGGCCCGTGCGTGCCGCTTCGCTGACGGCTTCGACGACGGCGAGTGTCGCTGTCGCATCCTCGACCGAAATCAGAGGCCGTTCGCGGCCTGCGATCACCGCCAGGAAATGCCGGAGCTGTTCAACGAGTGGATCGTAAGTGGAGAGTGCGACGGGCTCGCGAACCAGCGGCACGTGCCAGCCGGGATCTTGCGGGTAGGACCACAGCTCCATATTCGGCACCGACAGTGACCCGCGCGTGCCGGCGAAGACGTAGCAGGGCTGATCCTGCTTCGGGTATGCCGCGTTCTCGCCCGAGGTCAGCTCCCAGCTCCACGGCGCCGGCGTCGCATCCGAAACGGTCATGGTTCCGAGCGCCCCATTGGCGAAGCGCAGCAGCAGCCCGGCGGTGTCCTCGACGGCAAAGCCGCGCACCATGTTCGACGTCAGTGCCTGCACCTCGGCGATCTCGCCGCAGATGAAGCGGAGATTGTCGATGTCGTGGATCAGATTGATCAGCAGCGGCCCGCCGCCGTGCTCGCGCCGCCAGGCGATCTCGAAGTAATCGTCGGGCTTCTTCAGCAGCCACAGCCCGGCCACGGCCGTGAGCTGGCCGAGCTTGCCGGCTGCGATGGCCTCGCGGGCGGCCTTGATGATGGGATTGTGGCGGCGATGATGGCCGACCAGCATGGGCACGCCGCTGCGCTTGACCGCCTCGCAGAGCCGACGTGCCGCTGCGACGCTGTCGGTGACCGGCTTCTCGATAAGCGCGGGCACGCCGGCCTCTGCGCAGTCGAGCGCCATCTGAAGATGCAGCGCGTTGGGCGAGGCGATGATCAGTCCGTCGGGCTTTTCCTGCTCCAGCAATGCGCGATGATCGGCGTGCCAGGGTGCGTTGCGTGCTTGCGCGAATTCCTTGGCCGCAGGCGTGGGGTCGGCAATGCCGGCCAGCACGCAGTCCGCCGAGGTCGCGATCAGTTCGGCATGGCGGCGGCCGATCAGGCCGGCGCCGGCGACGGCGATGCGCATTCGCGCACTCATGCCGCGCTCTCCTCCATGGCTCCCCCGAGAAAGAGCTGGCCGATGCGGGGATCGTTCAGGATGCGCTTGGCGTCGTCAACCATGCGGGTCTGACCGAGCTCGAGCACGATGCCGATGTCGGAGATCTCCAGCGCCGAGCGCGCGTTCTGCTCGATCATCAGGATGGTGACGCCGCGGTCGCGCAGGCTCTTGAGGATGTCGAAGGTCTGCTGCACCATCAGCGGCGACAGGCCGATCGAGGGCTCGTCGATCAGCACCAGTTTTGGCTCGAGCAGCAGCGAGCGGGCGATCTCGAGCTGCTTCTGCTCGCCGCCGGACAGCGTGGAGGCCTGCTGCGTCGACTTCCGCCGCAGCGCCGGGAACAGGTCAAGCGCGGCCTCGATCCGCGCGGGCAGGTCGAGGCCCTTGCCGGCGGCGACGCCGCCGAGCTCGATATTGTGGCGCACCGACAGCTCGGGGAAGATGTTGCGGCCCTGCGGCACATAGCAGATGCCGGCATTGAGCAGCGCGCGCTGGCTCAAATTGGTGACGTCGCGGCCGGCAAAGCTGATCTTGCCCTCGCGCAGCTTCAACAGGCCGAAGATCGCCTTGAACACGGTGGACTTGCCGGCGCCGTTGGGGCCGATGATCGTGGTGATCGTGGCCTCCGGCACGGCAAAGGTCGTGCCGTTCAAGATCGTCATCTTGCCGTAGCCGCCGACGAGATTGTGAACCGAGAGGATTGGCTCGCTCATGGTCGGCTCCTTCAATGACCCAAATAGGCTTCGATCACGGCGGGGTTCTTGCGCACCTCGTCCGGCCGCCCCATCGCCAGCACCTTGCCTTCCGCCATCACCATCACGCGCGAGCACAGCGACATCACGAACTCCATGTTGTGCTCGATCACGACGAAGGTGGCGTTCTTCTCGCGGTTGATTGCGACCAGGCGGTCCTTCAGGTCAGCCAGCATCGACGGGTTGACGCCGCCGGCGGGCTCGTCGAGCAGCACCAGGCGCGGGCCGCCCATGAAGGCCATGGCGGCGTCGAGCAGCTTCTGCTGGCCATAGGACAATCCGCCGGCCGGCTCGTCGGCGAGATGATCGAGCTTGAAGAAACCGATCATCTGGTTGGCAGTCTCGGTCAACCCGGCATCGGAGCGGCCGACCAGGCGCGAGGCCATGTTGCCCTGGTGCTCCTGGCCCGCGAGGATCAGGTTCTCGCGCACCGAGAGCTTTGGAAACACCTGCAGCAGCTGGAAAGTGCGGCTGACCCCTAACTTGTTGAGCTCGGAGGGGCGGAGGCCCGTGACGAGTTTGCCGTCGAGCTTGACCTCGCCGCCTGACGGGGTGAGCTGGCCGAGGATGCAGTTGAACAGCGTGGACTTGCCGCAGCCGTTCGGACCGATCAGGCCAAGGATCTCGCCCTCGCGCACGTCGAAGGAGACGCCGTCGACGGCGCTGATACCGCCAAAGTTCTTCTTGATATCGGTGACTTCGAGGACCGCACTCATTGCACCGTCTCCAGGCGGGATTTTGCGACGGCGCGCAGCGCGGAGGCAGCCTTGGTGCGGCGCTCGGCGAGATAGCGGTCGAGGATTCCCAGAATGCCGGTCGGCGACCAGATCAGGAGCAGCATCACCGCCACCGCGTAGAGCATCAGATAATAGCCTTCGGTGAAGCGCAGCCATTCCGGCAGCAGCACCGCGATCATCGCACCGAGGAAGGGACCGAAATAAAAGCCCGCGCCGCCGACGATCACCATCATCAGAAGGTCGAGCGAGAGCGACAGGTTGAAGGGCACGGGATCGATGTATTGCGTGAGCGGCGCATAGAGCGCGCCGGCGACGCCGCCGAGCGCCGAGCCGATCGCGAACGCCATCAGCGTGTAGCGGCGGGTGTCGATGCCGAGCGATTGCGCGCGCAGCGGGTTCTCGCGTAGCGCCATGAAGGCTCGGCCCCAGGGCGAGCGAATCAGCCACCACACCGCCAGCGACACGATCCCGAGCGAGCCGAGGCAGACGTAGTAGAACGGCAGCGGCTTGTTGGTCGCGAAACCGAAGATATGCGGACGCGGGATGTTGGAGATGCCGTAGATGCCGCCGGTGAGCCAGCTCTCGTTGCGGAACACCAGGAAGGCGAGGGTGGAGAAGGCCAGGGTGACGAAGGCGAGGTAGTGATGCTGCACGCGCAGCGCGGGATAGCCGAGCACCCAGCCGACCGCGAAGCTGAGCACGATGGCGACGACGATCGCCGCCGGCAGCGGCCAGCCATGGGTGGTCATGATCGCCGCCGCATAGGCGCCGATGCCGACGAAGGCGCCCTGCGCCAGCGAGACCTGGCCGGCATAGCCGAGCGTGAGGTTGAGGCCCATCGCAGCGATGGTCATCACCGCCCACTGGCTCAGGATGAACAGGCCGTAGCGGTTGAAGTTCATGGGGACGATGATCAGGCCGGCGATGACGATCAGGCCGAGCGCGATCTTCAGAGGTTTGCCGAAGCTGATCATACCGTGCGCTCCTCGGCGCGGCCGAGCAGTCCTTGCGGCCGGAACAGGATGACGGCGATCAGGAAGATCATCGGCACGGCGGCGCGGTACTGCGTCGAGACATAGGCGGCCGCGAGATTGTCGAGCACGCCGATCAAGAGGCCGCCGGCGATCGCGCCGCGGACCTGGTTGAAGCCGCCGACGATCGCCGCGATGAAGGCGGCCTGGCCCAGCACCTCGCCGGACGAGAATTTTGCGAGGTAGATCGGTGTGATCAAAAGCGAAGCCAGTGCGACCAGGAAGGCGTTGATCAGGAAGGTCAGCAAGATCATGCGCTCGACCGGCACGCCGATGATGCGTGCCACCGTCGGGTTCTGCGCCGCCGCCTGCATCTGGTGGCCGAGCGAGGTGCGATTGAGCAGCGCAGTCAGGCCGAACACCGCAACGATGGCGACGACGAGCACGCCGATGCTTTGCAGCGATACCGCGTGGCCGAGGATGGAGATGTCACCGGTCGGCACGATCGACGGGAAGGGCGAGGCCTCGGCGCTGAAGAATTGTTTGACGGCCTCCTTGAGGCCGATCGCCAGCGCCATCGTCGCAATCGCCAGCGGCAGCACGCCGTGGCGCATCATCGGGTCGACCAGCAGCAGCTTGAAGCCGAGTCCGAGCAGGATCATCGACAAGAGGATGCCGAGGATGATCGCGAGCCAGAACGGCGCGCCGGCATGCATCGCCGCCAGCATCAGGAACGCCGGCAGCATCACGAACTCGCCTTGCGCGAAATTGATGGTCTGCGAGGTCTGCCACAGCAGCGTGAAGCCGACCGCGACCAGCGCATAGATCGCGCCGGTGGCCAGTCCCGCGACCAGAAGATCGAACAGATTGGACATTTTCTCCCCTCGTGTCCCTCGCTCTGTCTTCCCCCTCTCCCCGCTTGCGGGGAGAGGTTGGGGTGAGGGGGAGTCTCCGCGGGGTCGCTGACAGTCGGACTCGCGGAGGCTCCCCCTCACCCGGATCGCATCTACGATGCGATCCGACCTCTCCCCGCAAGCGGGGAGAGGTGAAAGACCACGTTCCTCACTTCACCTTGGGCAGCACCTGCTTCACCACCTGCTTGCCTTCGACCACCTCGACCAGAAAACTCTGGCGGTCGATGTCGCCGGTGTCGCTGAAGGTGACGTCCATCAGGATGCCCGGCTCGTCCGCGGCCTTGATGGTGAGACCGTGCAGCGTCTCGGCAAACTTCTTCGGGTCGACCTTGCCCATCTTCTCGGTGGTGGCTTTCACCATGTAGACGGCGAGATAGCCCTTCAGGCCGTTATGGTCGGGCACGTAATTGTACTTCTTGGAAAATTTCTCGCGGAACGCCTTGATCAGGTCGACCGGGGCATCGGTGGTGAGGCCGACATGGCCGCGTGCGCCGTTGGCGGCGTCGCCGGCGAGCTCGATCACCTTCTGGCCGATCAGCGTGGTCTCGCCCATCAGCGGCGCGGTGACGCCCTGGCGCTTCAGCTCCTTCAGGATGCGCGCGCTCTCCTCCTCGTTCAGGTAGACGAACACGGCGTCCGGATTGGCAGCCTTGATCTTGCCGACGTCGGCGGCGAAATCGGCCTGGCCCGCCTCGGTCGAGAGGTCGGCGACCACCTTGGAGCCGAGCCGGTCGAGCTCCTTGACGACGACGTCGCGGCCGCCGCGGCCGAAGTCGTTGTTGACCCAGACCACCGCGACCGTCTTCGCCTTCATCTCGTCATGGATGTATTTCGCGACCTTCGGCATCGAGGATTGCTGGCCGAACGAGGTGCGGAACAGGAATTTGTTTCCGGCCTGCGTCAATTCGGCGGCTTCGCCGCCCATGATCTGCGCGATGCCCGCTTCGGCGGCGAGCGGCGCGGTGACCTTGACCGAGCCGGAGTAGCCGGGCCCGAGCAGCACATAGGGCTCGGCGTCGAGCGCCTTCTGCACCTGGGCGCGGGCGACGCCGGGGTTGGATTGCGAGTCGGCATGGCTGACTTCCAGCTTGCGGCCGAGCACGCCGCCCTTGGCGTTGATCTCCTCGATCGCGAGGTCGATGCCGTTCTTCCAGTTGGTGCCGACGGTGGCGCCGCCGCCGGAGAGCTCGGCGACGTTGGCGAGCTTGATGGCCTGGGCGTGGACGCTGGTTGCAGTCGCGAAGGCAAGCAGGGCGCCTGCCAGCAGGGTCGATTTCATGGTTTCTCCTCCCATTTTTCGTCGAAATTGTCCGCGGCCTTGTGTCGGCCGCTTTGGTTTACGCTGCGTGATAGGCCGAGCTTCGTGCCGCCATCACCTCGTCGAATGCCTCTCCCATGACCTCGGTCGATGGGGCAAGGCCCGTGAACAGTTCGAAAGCGTCGGCCGCCTGGTAGATCGCGAGCTCCCGCCCGGTCATGATCCGCGCGCCCTTGGCTTGTGCCGCCGCCAGCAGCGGCGTGATCAAGGGCGAATAGACGGCGTCCGCCACCCAGAGCTTTTCATGCAGCAAATTGGCGGTGACCGGCATGCCCCGGTTCGGCAGCATGCCGACCGGCGTGCCGTTGACGAGACCGGTTGCGCCGCCCAGCGCATCCTCGACGCTTGCGGCGATCCTTGCGCCGCCCCGCGGCGCAAGCAGGGAGACGAGCGCCGCCGCGCGCGCCGGCTCACTGTCGAAGACGCGGATGTCGGACACTTTCAGGCTCGCCAGCGCAAACGCGATCGCCTTGCCGACGCCGCCGGCGCCGATCACCGCAACGGCATTCCCCGCGGGCGCCAGCAGCGGCGCCACCGCGCGGGCAAAGCCCGTGGTGTCGGTGTTGTGGCCGGTCAGGCGGCCGTCCCTGACGACGACGGTGTTGACCGCGCCCATGCTGGCTGCGCCCGGCGCCAGCTCGTCGAGCAGCGGGACCACTGCCTCCTTGTAGGGGTAGGTGACGTTGACGCCGGCAAAGCCGAGCCGCCGCACGCCCTCGAGCATCATGCGAAGCCCGGCCGCATCGGCGCCGGCGACCTCGATGAGCTGGTAGTGGCCGCGCAGGCCAAGCGCCTCGGCAGCGCGCTCATGCATGGCGGGGGACGCGGAATGTGCGATCGGCGCGCCGATCAGGCCGGTGAGGAGCTTCTTGCTGGCGGCGTATCCGCGCTTGGACATGGTTCGCTGTCGTCTCAAAGGGAGCGTTCGGTCCCGGCCATTAGCGGGGAAATCCCGCAAGTCCAAGGGCAGTTCCAGGTGCGACGATAGCCTTTCCCTCGCCTAACACAATTACCCTTTTATCCGGCAAACCTAACATGATGTTATTTCTTCCGTCCGCGCGCGCCGCCGGCCTTGCCGTTGCCGCGGGACGGCTCGACCGCGCGCATCTCGGCGCGCAGCGACTCGATGAAAGACTCGGCATGGAGCGACAGCGGCGCGCCGCGCTTGACCGCGATGTAAGTGTCGAACCGCGTCGGCTCGGTGATCTTCAGAAGCTCGATCCCGGGATAGCCGCCGTGAGCCACCGTGAACTGGTCGATGATGGCGATGCCGAGGCCCGCCTTCACCAGCGCGCAGACCGTGGTGCCGAAGCGCGCGCGGATGGTGATGTTGTAGGCGAGACGGTTGCGCGCAAAGATCTCGGCCATGATCCGGCCGTAGGGATCGTTGGGATCGATGCCGATCAGCGGATAGCGGGTGATCTCGGCGGCCGAGACCTGCTTGCGGCCGGCGAGCTCATGCCCCGGCGGCACGATGCAGTACAGCTCGCCCGAGGCCAGCGGCATGAAGTCGAGCCCGGAATGCTCCAGCCGGTAGCTCATCGCCACGCACTCGCCGCGGCCGAGCATGAGATAGTCGATGGCCTCCTCGAGCTTGAGGATGTTGATGTCGATGCCGAGATCGGGATAGCGGCGCCGGACGCGCTCGATCGCGCGCGGCACCATCACCTGCGAGATGCTCGGCACCGAGCCGATGCGCAGCTCCGACAGGCCGCCGCGGCCGATCTTGGAGATGATCTCGGAGAGATCGTCGACCTTCTTGTAGACGCCGTTGATCTGCTCGAAGATGTTCTCGGCTTCCGGCGTCGGGAAGTAACGTCCGTTCTGGCGCTGGAAGAAGCGGATGCCGAGCGAGCGCTCGGTGTATTTGACGAGGCGGCTGATCCCCGGCGCAGAGACGTTGAGCAGCTTCGCCGCACCGCCGATGGTGCCCGTCACCATCACGGCACGGATCACTTCAACCTGGCGCAGCGTCATCATGTTCTTGGCACCCGAGAGAGGATCGCGGCGGCGATCATCTCACGAGAGCCGCGATGTCATCCAGCGGCAAGTGTGTGGATGTGGATGGGCAGGGAAGTCGCTCTCGTGTCCCGGATGCGCTGCAGCGTGAAACGCTGCTGCGCAGAGCCGGGACCCGGAAAGTCAGAGGGTAAGCTGCGGATAGGTGGGCCCGCCTCTCCGGCGCATCGTCAAGGAGACGCTGCGCTGCGACCGGGGCACGAGAGCCCGGCCGGGCTCGCCAGCTTCTCCAATAAGAGTAACTTCGCTGTCAGACTGTTTTCTAAAATCGGCCCATTCGAATGGCAGGGGCTGCATCGTTGCGCGACCTGTCTCGTCGGCGTCGTCTAGCGCAGCCGCGTTCTAGCTCGCCGGCTCTTCCGGCAATACGCTCTCGGCCAGCTCCTCGCGCTCGCCTTCCAGCACCGCGCGCGCGAACTCGATGATCTTCTGCTTGTTGGCCGTTTCGCGGACGGCGAAAAACACGCGGTTCAATTCCAGGCCGAGCACGCTGTTGAGGGCGATGTCCTCGTCTTCCATCGTGGTGTTCCCGCTTCGGTCGCTCAGGTGTATCGTGACGTCAATTCTGCCACAAGTAGTTTAAATCTTCAGGGCGGATGAGCACCGGGAAACTACGGCCGCAGCGAATTGAGGCAGTCCCCAAATACGTGCTATACGGAACGGCGAGAGTCAGGAAACGCACTGATGTCCGCCGTGGATTATGGCCGGGAGGCGCTCGACTTCATTGAAGGCTTGGGGACCTATCGCAAGGTGCCCGATGCCATGAATGCGCTCGAGACGGCGTTCGGTCGCTTCGGCTTCGAAACCATCATCGTGACGGGATTGCCCAATCCCGACCAGCGGTTTGCGCAGATGGTGCTTGCCAAGCGCTGGCCGGCGGGCTGGTTCAGCCTCTACACGCAGAACAATTACGACCGCTTCGATCCGGTGGTGCGGCTGTGCCGGCAATCGGTCAATCCGTTCGAATGGTCGGAAGCACCTTATGACGCCGAACTCGAGCCGAACGCGGCCGAGGTGATGAACCGCGCCACCGATTTTCGGATGTCGCGGGGCTTCATCGTGCCGATCCACGGGCTCACCGGCTATGAAGCCGCGGTGTCGCTTGGCGGCGTTCATCTCGACCTCAATCCGCGCAGCAAGCCGGCACTGCATCTGATGGCGATGTATGGCTTCGACCACATTCGCCGTCTGCTCGAGCCGGCGCCTTATCCCTCGACGCGCCTCACCCCGCGCGAGCGCGAGGTGATCTCCTGGGCCTCGCAGGGCAAGTCGGCCTGGGAGATCGGTGAGATCCTGCACATCACGCAGCGCACCGCGGAAGAGCATCTTGCAACTGCCGCGCGCAAGCTCGGTGCCGTCAACCGCACGCATGCGGTGGCGCTGGCGATTCGGAACAAGATCATCAATCCGTAAGCGCCGTACTGGGAAATTTCCCAATATCGAATCCGGCTCTTTTGGCAGAGTCTGCCCCCATTGAGGATGATTGGGGGTTTTCATGATTCACGCCATTTCTGCGGTAAATCGTCACCTTTATGAAGACGTGATCGAGCAGCATTTCCGGTTGCGCCACGATATCTTCGTCGAGGAGCGGCGCTGGGAGACGCTACGCAGGCCGGATTGCCGCGAGATCGATTCCTATGACGACGAGGATACCGTCTATCTGCTTGCGCTGGAGGGGCGGCGCGTCATCGGTGGCCACCGGCTCTACCCGACGACCAAGCCCTCGATGATGAGCGAGGTGTTCCCGCACCTGGCGTCGGTGCGCGGCTGCCCCGCGGATCCGCTGGTCTGGGAATGGTCGCGCTACTTCGTCGTGCGTGATCGCCGCGACGGCGCGCTCAACCTGCAACTGATGGCGGCGGTGCAGGAGTTCTGCCTCAATCAGGGGATCGCGCAGGTCAGCGCGATCATGGAGACCTGGTGGCTGCCGCGCTTTCACGAGGCCGGCTTCATGGTGACCCCGCTGGGCCTGCCCGCTCTGGTGGAGAATGCATGGACCATGGCGGCGACCATCGACATTCGTCGCGAGACCCTCGATGCCCTGCACGATCGTATCGGCATGACCTCGGTCGTGCGCCAGGACGGCCCGCGTCTGGACGCCGTCGCCCGTGCCAACCTCTGCGGCGCTGCTGCCGCGCAACGAAAGAGCGCCTGAGATGTCGAACATGATGCGGGACAGCCAGATCATGGCGCAGATCAGGGACGATGATCTCGGCTACATGTCGGACATGGCGCTCGAGCTGGCGCAGATGGCGGAAGACACCGGATTGACGACGCTCGCCTATCTGTTCCGGATGGCGGCGCTGGAGGCCTCGACGGCCAACAGCGTGCTCGCCGAACCGGACGATCTTCCCCAGCAGATGACGTCGCACTAGGACGCAATCCTTCCTTACATTCTGACGAAGTCGCACCCTCTCGCCGGCCCGCCGGCGAGAGGGTCATCGTTTGGGTGCGGCAGGTTGCCCCGGCCGGCACGGCAGCTTTCTTGCAGGAGCGTCTCGATCACATGCATCGGCATGCAACAAAGTGCATGTTTGGTGTCGAATCGCTCTTGCCTCGGAACGATACTGCCATTACCCATTTTTCCGCCTTGAACAGGCAGGGGGAGCTCTTTCACTGATGGCGAACGTGTTCGAACATCGGCGCGACACCGCGTGCGCCTGAAAGAGTCTTGATGCTGCTCGTCGTCGAACAGTTCCTGAACGGGTTGCAGTTCGGCCTGCTGCTGTTCCTGCTCGCCGCCGGCCTGACGCTGGTGTTCGGCATCATGGATCTCGTCAACCTCGCGCACGGCTCGCTCTATATGATGGGCGCCTATTTCGCCGCGACCTTCGCGGCGTGGACCGGCAGCTTCCTGCTCGGGGCGCTGATGGCGCTGGGGGCCACGCTGGTGCTCGGCATCGTGCTGGAGATGAGCGCGCTACGGCATCTCTATGGCCGCGACCATCTCGACCATGTGCTGGCGACCTTCGGCCTGATCCTGTTCTTCAACGAAGCCGTGCGGCTGATCTGGGGCCCGGCCGGCCTTGCGCTGCCGCTGCCGGCCTGGCTCACGGTGCCGGTGCCGATCCTGCCCGGCATACACTACCCCGCCTATCGGCTCGCCATCATCGTGGTGGCGCTGCTGGTGGCGCTGCTGCTCTATCTCGGCGTGATGCGCACCCGCATCGGCATGCTGATCCGCGCCGGCGCCTCCAACCGCGAGATGATCGGCGCGCTCGGCATCAACATCAAGCTGCTCTACACGCTGGTGTTCGGCCTGGGCGCCGCGCTCGCCGGCCTTGCCGGCCTGATGCAGGCGCCGATCCTCACTGTGCAGATCGGCATGGGCGAGAACATCCTGATCCTCGCTTTCGTCATCATCGTGATCGGCGGCATCGGCTCGATCCGCGGTGCGTTCCTGGCCGCGATCTTCGTCGGCATGATCGACACGCTCGGCCGCGCCTTCCTGCCTAATCTGCTGCGACAGGTGCTGAGCGGCGCCGCTGCCTCCACCGCCGCGCCCGCGCTGTCCTCCATGCTGATCTACCTGCTGATGGCGATCGTGCTGGTGGTACGGCCGGAGGGGCTGTTTCCGGCCAACCGTCGATGAAGTCTTTCACTGTGAGCAAGGCCGTCACGGCCCTGATGCTGGCGGGGCTCCTGC
>NZ_AJQF01000055.1:0-14096 GCF_000261705.1 Bradyrhizobium genomosp. III
CTCTCCGGCAACATCTTCATCCTGACGCTGTTCACCCGCATCATCATCCTGGCGCTGGCGGCCGCCAGCCTCAACCTCATCATGGGTTTTGGCGGCATGATGAGCTTTGGCCATGCCGCCTACCTCGGCATCGGCGGCTATGCCGTCGGCATGCTGGCGCAGGAAGGCGTCGGCAGCGGCTTCATCCAGTTTCCGGTCGCGCTCGCGGCGTCCGCGCTCTATGCGCTCGTGATCGGCGCGCTCTCGTTGCGCACCCGCGGCGTCTATTTCATCATGATCACGCTCGCCTTCGCGCAGATGGCCTATTACGTCGCTTCGGGGCTGGCACGCTACGGCGGCGATGACGGCCTCACCGTCTACAAGCGCAGCGACTTCTCCGGGCTGGTCAACCTGTCGAACCGCACGCAGTTCTATTATCTCTGCCTCGCCTGCCTCCTCGGCGTCATCTTCCTGATCTGGCGCATCGTCAATTCGCGCTTCGGCCTCGTCGTGCAGGGCCTGCGCTCCAACGAGCAGCGCATGCAGGCGATCGGCTTCCCGGCAAAGCGCTACAAGCTCGTCTGCTTCGTCATTTCAGGCACCATGTGCGGCCTCGCCGGCGCGCTGCTCGCCAACAACACCGACTTCGTCAGCCCGGCCGTGATGTACTGGACGCGCTCCGGCGACCTCATGGTGATGGTGATCCTGGGGGGCATGGGCACGCTGATCGGCCCGATCATGGGCGCGGTGGTGTTCCTGCTGCTGGAGGAATTCCTGTCGCAGATCACCGAATATTGGGCGCTGATCATGGGCCCGCTGCTGCTGCTGATCGTGCTGTTCGGCCGTGGCGGCATCATGGGCATGCTGGGGAGGGCCGGCCGTGGCTGAACCCCTGCTTCGCGTCGAAAAGCTGGTGCGTCGCTTCGGCGGCATCGTTGCGACGGATAACGTCTCGCTCGACGTCGCCGCGGGCGAGCTGCACGCCATCATCGGCCCGAACGGCGCCGGCAAGACCACGCTGATCAGCCAGCTCACCGGGCATCTCGAGCCGCATTCCGGCAGCGTCTCGCTGGCGGGGCGCGACATCACCTATCTGCCGGCCTATCGCCGCTGCGCGCTGGGTCTGGCGCGTTCGTTCCAGATCACCTCGCTGCTGCTCGATTTCACCGCCGCGGACAATGTCGCGCTGGCGGCACAAGCCCATGCCGGCACCTCGTTCCGCTTCTTTGCCAATGCGCGCAAGGAGCGATCCTTGCGCGATGCCGCGCATGCGGCGCTCGATCGCGTCGGCCTGTTGCATCGCGCCGACGTCGTGGTGAACAGGCTCAGCCACGGCGAGCGCCGCGAGCTCGAGCTTGCGGTCGCGCTCGCGAGCAAGCCGAAGCTCTTGCTGCTCGACGAGCCGATGGCGGGCTTGGGGGTCACCGAATCCCAGCGCATGGTCAAGCTGCTCCAGGAGCTGCGCAAGGAAGTCTCGATCGTGCTGGTCGAGCACGACATGCCGGCGGTGTTCGCGCTTGCCGACCGCATCACGGTGCTGGTCTATGGCCGCGTCATCGCCTCGGGCGATCCGGCCGCGATCCGTGCCAACGAGGACGTCAAGCGCGCCTATCTCGGGGACCAGCACGTGGTGACGCATCATGGCTGATACGCTGCTCGAGGTTGACGGCATCGAGACCTGCTATGGCCTCTCCCAGGTGCTGTTCGGCCTGTCGCTGTCGATCAAGCCCGGCGAGATGGTCTCGCTGATGGGCCGCAACGGCATGGGCAAGACCACGACCATCCGCTCCATCATGGGCCTGACGCCGGCGCGATCAGGCAGCATTCGTTTCGCGGGCGCCGAGGTCAGGCAGCTTCCCTCCTACAGGATCGCAAAGCTCGGCGTCGGCCTGGTTCCTGAGGGCCGCCAGATCTTCCCGAACCTCACCGTGCGCGAGAATCTGGTCGCGGCCGCCGCCGACCGCTTCAGCAGCCCCAATCCCTGGACGCTGGCCGCGATCTACGTGCTGTTCCCGCGCCTTGCTGAACGCGCGTCCAACATGGGCAACCAGCTCTCGGGCGGCGAGCAGCAGATGCTCGCGATCGGCCGCGCGCTGATGACCAATCCAAAGCTCCTGATCCTGGACGAAGCGACCGAGGGCCTCGCGCCGCTGATCCGCGAAGAAATCTGGCACTGCCTGTCGCTGCTCAAGAGCCGCGGACAGTCGATCCTGGTCGTCGACAAGAATGTCGACCACCTCGCCCGCATCTGCGACCGCCACACCATCATCGAGCGCGGCAGGACGGTGTGGAGCGGCACCTCCGATCAGCTGATGGCGGAACCGGATCTCCAGCACAAATATCTCGGCATCTGACGCGCGTTGCTGCCGACCGCGCGTAATGCGCAAGATTCCCTTCGAGCAAATCCAGTTTCGAATCCCTCCAAACCGCGCGCAGAGCTCTTGAGCGCGCCGCCGCCAGCGGTCAAACAAGCCGCGGCGTAAGCGGATTCGATGCGGGACTTCTACGATCAAATTGTCGGACGGCCTCAAGACGACATCGGTTCCGCACAGCCGGGCGCTTCGACAGCGCAATGGCTGGATTTTCCGGGCTGCGTGTTTGTCAGAGGCGAGTTTCGAGCCGATGCCGGGGGCTCTGCCATCGCAGCCCCGGGCCTGTTCATCTCGGTCTCCGTTGATGGTGACGCAGGACGCGGCATTCTGACGCGCAGCACTGGCTGCGAAGGGCAGATGACGGCAATTGCCGTGCGCGAAACCTGCGCAGCGGAACGCGCGGTTCACTCCGGCGAGCGTTCCGCGATCGGCCTGGCGTTTCCCCAAACCTCGATCGATGGACTCGGACTCGGCGATGAGTTTCGGGCGCTGTTTGCGAACGACGTCTCGGGCGCAGCGATCGTCTCTCTGAGAGCGTCTGCGCGCATACAGGCGGTCGCGGCAGAAATGTTTTCGCCGCCGGTCACCGGCAACGCGGCGCAATTGCTGCTGTCAGCGCATGCCGCCGAGATCGTGGTTCACGCCTTGTTCGGCGAGCGCGGCCGGATTGCGACCGATCCGACCACCGATCTGCAGTGGACGCGGCTGCAATCGGTGAAGCAGCGGATGGACGCCGATCTCGCCTATCCCTGGAGCATCGACGAACTGGCGCGGAACGCGGGGCTGAGCCGCAGGTCCTTCAACCAGAAATTCCGGATGGCATATGGCCAGAGCGCGATCGACTATCTCAGGGCTCAGCGGCTCGATGCCGCACGTGCCTTTTTGATTCACCAGCGCTTGTCCGTCACCGAAGCGGCCTATCGGGTCGGCTATTCCCATCCGGCGAATTTCGCGACAGCCTTCCGCAGGCGCTTCGGCCATTCGCCGAGCCGCTATCAGTAAACTCGAGAGCCTCCACGTGGGATCAAAGGTGATTTGCGCGCGCGCAAAGGCGGCGACCGCTTTGATCTGGTTACACCCGGGTTGTTGAACACGGAACTCGGGGAATACGATGAGGCGGAACGACGGGCAGAGGCTCGGCTGGGAACGGATGGTGAGAACTGGTCTGGGAGCGGCCGGTTTGGGAGTGGTCCTGCACGCGACGCCCTCGGCGGCACAGGTCTCCGGAACCAATTCGCCTTCGACGGCCGGCACATTGCCTCCGGTCACGGTGGAGGCGCCGAGCCAGGCGCGTCCGCGTGCCCAATCTGCCCAGCGCGCCTCACAATCGCAGCGCGGCCGCGTCGCAATCCCGCGCAATGCCGGGTCCGGACAAGCCAGAAATTCTGATGCGCGCGAGGCGGACAGCGGCCGCGCCAACGCGTCGAGCGAGAACAGCTATGTCGCAAGCAGCAGCTCGGCAGGCACGAAGACGAACACCCCGCTGCTCGAGACGCCGCAGTCGATCTCGGTCGTGACCCGCAAGGAGCTCAACGACCGCGCCGTGCAGACGCTGACGGAAGCGGTCGGCTATGAGCCGGGCGTCCGCATCGATGCCTCCGGCTACGATCCGCGCTTCGACGCGATCTCGATCCGCGGCTTCGACATCACCTATAACGGCGTCTATCTCGACGGCCTGCGCCTCGTCGGCGCCGGTCTCGGCGTGTTCAAGACCGAGCCTTATGGCGTTGACAGCATCACCGTGGTGCGCGGGCCGAGCTCGGCCCTCTACGGTCTCGGCTCGCCCGGCGGATTGATCGACCTGCAGAGCAAGCTGCCGACCAGCCAGCCGTTCCACGAGGTGCAGACGGTGTTCGGCGACCGCGAGCGCGTTCAGGGCAATTTCGATCTCTCGGGTCCGGTCGATCCCAACGGCCAATTTTCCTATCGGTTGACCGGCGTCGTGCGCGACGCCGACGTGTTCGTGCCCGGCGGCAAGGACAATCGTATCTACGTCGCTCCCGCCGTCACCTGGAAGCCGGACCAATCGACGACCCTCACCATTCTCGGCGCGTACCAGAAATCGAAGACGCCGGGGTCCATGTTCACCTATTCCACGGGCACCGGCACGACGACGGACATCTTTACCGGCAGCCCGTCCTACAATTCGCTCGACCAGGAGCAGGGACGCGTCGGCTATCTGTTCGAGCACGCGTTCAACAACGCCGTGACCGTTCGCCAGAAATTCCGCTATGTCGACGTCGATGCGGTCACGCGCTATGTCGGCTTTCTCGGCGCTCCCGTCGGCAATGTCGTCTCACGCTATACCGGCTACGTCCACGATACGCTGCAATCGGCCATCATGGACAATCAGGTCGAGGCAAAACTCTCGACCGGCCCGGTGCAGCATACGCTCCTGGTCGGCACCGACTACACGGCATCGAAATTCAACGACAAGCAGGGATTCGGCTTCGGGGTTTCCCCTCTCAATCTGGCCGCGCCGGTCTACGCGCCGGAATCCATTCCCGATCCCGCGATCTCGTCCTCGACGCAGCAGCGGCAGACCCAGTCCGGCGTGTACATCCAGGACCAGGCCAAGCTCGACCACTGGATCCTGACGCTGAGCGGCCGCAGCGACTGGGTTCGCACCACGGGCGAGGATCAGTTCGCGCTGACCCGCCAGCAGCAGTCCGAACAGGCCTATAGCGGGCGCGCCGGGCTGACCTATGTGTTCGATTCCGGAGTTGCGCCTTACGTCGCCTATTCAACCTCGTTCTTTCCCAATCTCGGCGTCGATCCCACAGGCGCCTTCTTCAAGCCCACCACCGGCAAGCAGACCGAGATCGGCGTCAAATATCAGCCGCAGGGGACGAGGAGCTTCATCACCGCCGCGGTGTTCGACCTGACCCAGAGCGGGGGCCTGGTCACGACCGGGACCGGCGTCACGGTCCAGCGCGGCGAGATTCAAAGCCGCGGCTTCGAATTGCAGGCGCTGGCGAGCCTCGGCGGTGGTTTCGACATCACCTCGTCCTACACCTATCTCGACATGGTCACCAAGCAGGCCGGCGACAGCGCGCAGATCGGCAAGTTTCCGTCGGGCAATCCTCCGCACACCGCGACGCTGTGGGGCAACTATGCCCTGCCGCTGGCCGGCCCGTTTGCGGGACTGAGCATCGGTGGCGGCGTGCGTTACATGTCCTGGAGCTATGGCGACGATCTGAACACGTTCAAGAACAGTTCGGTGACCCTGGTCGATGCTGCGCTGAAATATGATTTCGGCCAGGCGGCGAAGGAGCTGAAGGGCCTGCAGTTCCAGGTCAACGCCAAGAACCTGTTCAATCTGCACTACACCACGTGCCAGGTCGGATATTGCTACCGCGGTGCCCCGCTGACCGTCATCGCAACGCTCGGCTACCGCTGGTGAGTATGGCGATGGTGAAGACCGGGGCCGGCTGCCGATCCTACCAATAGATCCCGTGGCGATGCAGCGCACGGACGATTTGGGCGTCGGTGGACAGCTGACGCCGCTTCGGCTTGGTCGTTCCGGCCGTGCTTGCCGGCGGCGTAGATTGCGTGGTTGGTGCCACCGTGGCCGCCGGTGCCGTTGCTGAGGTTGGTGCGGTGGTCGCAGTCTGGACATTTGCCGGCTGCGACGGCGCCTGGGTGGTTTGCGGCGAGACCGTTGCCGCCGTGGCGGGTTGCTCGATCGCCTGCTGGCTGGAATTGCTCGCTGCGAGACTGAGGCTCCGCGACCCACCCGCATAGGCCTGGCTTGTGAGCAGAGACACCGTTGCGATCAGGATCAGCTTGCGCATGGAAACGCTCCTAATCTGGTCAATCCGTCTTACCTATCGCGCATCCATTGAGTTCAGCGCGCCAGATGATGCCGACCGATGTTGATCAAGGTTGCCCGGCACGACAGGCGGTAGATCAGGCTGAATAACTGGTCCCACATGATCGAACTCCACTGTTGATCACATGCAGCAATCCTAGCGCAGGAGTCTTTCAGTGGGTTTTCGCGGGGATGGAAAATGGCTTCGTCCGGCAGCGGTGCGATGTCGTCGGAACCGGCGCGACGAAGCCGCTTCACACGGCCGTGAGCCGTTACTCTCTTGAGGAATCCGCGGGGCAGGGCGTCAAAACACCTCGAAATATTCACGGTGCTCCCAGTCGGTCACTTCTGACAGGAAGCGGTCGATCTCGGCGTTCTTGATGTGGGTGTAATAGTCGACGAACTCCGGCCCGAGCTTGTCGCGGAAGAACGGATCGTCCTTCAGTGCGCTGACTGCATCGCGCAGCGACTTCGGCAGCAGCGGCGCCTTGGTCTCGTAGGGCGTGTCGGCGGAGGGGCCGGGATCGAGCTTGCGGTCGACGCCGTCGAGGCCCGAGAGAATCTGCGAGGCCATGTAGAGATAGGGATTGGCGGCGGGCTCGCCGATGCGGTTCTCCAGGCGCGTTGCGGCATCATTGGCACCGCCGAGCACGCGGATCATCACGCCGCGATTGTCGCGGCCCCAGATCGCGCGGTCGGGCGCCAGCGAATAGGAGCGGTAGCGCTTGTAGCCGTTGATGGTCGGCGTGGTGAACACGATCGAGGCGCGGGCGTGGTCGAGCAGGCCGCCAAGGTACGCCCGGCCAAACGCGCTGAGCGGCTCACTGCCGTCCTTGGCCATGAAGATGTTTTCGCCGCTGGCGCGCGAGACGATCGACTGGTGCAGGTGCCAGCCGCTCCCCAACACATTCGGCAGTTTCGGGCGGCACATGAAGGTGGCGTGATAGCCGTGCCGGCGCGTGATCTGCTTCACGGCGCTCCGAAACAGCACCATGTTGTCGGCGGGCTCCAGGCCCTTCTTCGGCGCGAAGGTGAACTCGCACTGGCTCGGCCCGAACTCGACCTCGACCGAGCGCAGGGGCAGCCCGAGCGCGACGATGTCGCGGCGCAGGATCTCCAGCACCGGCTCCATCTGATCGAAGCGTTGCTCGGTGAGATATTGATAGCCGTGGCTGAGCAGGCTCACCGACGGGGGCGTGCCCGGCTGGCCGGCGTCCTCGGGCCGCATATGCGCATCGTCGAGCCTGAAGATGTGGAATTCGACCTCGAGCCCGGCGACGAAATCGTGGCCGCGGCTGGCGAGCTGGTCGAGCACCTTGCGATAGAGCGAGCGCGTCGCGAACGGCACCGGGCGGCCGTCATTGAAGTAGAGGTCGCACAGCACCCAGCCCGTGGTCGGCGCCCACGGCAAGACGCGAAACGTCGTGGGGTCGGCGACCATTAGCACGTCGGCCGCGCCCTCCATCTCCTTCATGCCGAAGCCGCCGCCCGCGGTGAACACCGGGAATACCGTGCGGTGCGAAGTATCCTTGGCGAGCATGGTCGTTGTGATGGAGCAGCCGCTCTCCAGCGAGGCGATCGCCTCGGAGGCGATGATGGTCTTGCCGCGCAGGATGCCGTGCTGGTCGGGGAAGGCGAGGCGGATGACCTCGAGGTTCTTGTCCTCGACGAGACGGCGCATGCGCGTCGCGGCGTCCCTCTGCTCATCCGACCACAGCGCATGACGCGCGACGAAAGTCACTTTGCTACTCCCTCAGCTGCCGTAGGGTGGGCAAAGCGGAGCGTGCCCACCGCGTCTATCGACCACACCGAAGCATGGTGGGCACGGCGCGTTGCGCTCTTGCCCACCCTACGGGTTCGGTGCACGAACGTCACTCCGCCGCCGTCAGCCGGTGCACGTTGTCCGCGATCTCCTTCGGCACCGGTGCGGCCCAGGGTGCGCCGCGGCGGCGCTTGACGTCGATCTCCATCCAGTAGAGCTCCCACCCCTGGGTCGGCCCGATGCCGTCCATGGTCGCCGGTCCCTGGATGCTGCGCGCGTTGGCCTCGTCCAGGAACAGCATCGGCTTCTCGCCGCCGCCGACCTTCTCGATCTCCTGTCGCAGCAGGCGGCGATATTGCACGATCGCCTTGTCGCTCGAGCCGAGATGCTCCTTGGTGCGGTCCTGGATCGCGCCCATCGATTCCACCGCCCACTGGTCGTGGACGTTGATGTCGGTGCCCATGCCGGTATAGGTCGCGGTCTGCTGCTCGTGCGGATCGAAGCCGTAATCGTTGCTGCGGTTCTTGCGCGATTTGTAGTCCGGCAGCTCATAGAGCTCGAGCCGCTGGTCGCGCATCTTCTGCTTGTCGACCGGGTTCGAATAGCTGGTGAAGGTCGCGTACCAGTAGCAGTTCTCGTCGTCGACCGGCACATGCCACTGCGTGATCGTCATCTCCGTGCTCATAGGGATGACGAAGCCGTGCGGGAAGAGCTGGTTGGTGACGCGCACATGGGTACGCTCCTCGTCGATCTCGCGCAGCGCGATCAGCCTCAGGCCGTATTCGGTGTGCTCGACATTGATGATCGGGCGGTCGTACTCGCGCAAGATCTTCGTCATCGGCAGATCAGACCCGGCGGAGGCGCCGCGGAATTGCTTGCCGTAGGCGGTGGAGGTGTCCTCGTCCTCGAAGAAGCGATGCAGATAGGAGGCGTGCGCGGGATCGATGCCGACTTCGAGCGCCTGAAGCCAGTTGCAGGCCATGTGGCCCTTGAACGCAAAGGTGTGAGTATCAGGGGCGACGAAGCAATCGAGCTCCGGAAAAGCCGGCGGCTCACCCTCGCCGAGATAGGCCCAGAGGATGCCGCTCTTCTCGACCACGGGATAGGAGCGCTGGCGGATGTTCTGGCAGAGCTTCGAGTCCTTCGGCTCGGCCGGCGTCTCGATGCACTGGCCGGTGGCGTCGAACAGCCAGCCGTGGAAGGCGCAGCGCAGGCCGCCGTGCTCGAGCCGTCCGAACGCGAGGTCGGCGCCGCGATGCGCGCAGTGGCGATCGAACAGGCCGTAGCGTCCGGTCTCGTCACGGAACAGCACCAGGTTCTCGCCGAGCAGCTTGACGGGACGGATCGGACGATCGCGTTCGAGCTCATCCACCAGCGCCGCCGGCTGCCAGTAGCTCCGCATCAACTTTCCGCACGGATCCTTCGGACCGGTGCGGGTGATTAGGTCGTTCTGCTCCTGGCTCATCATGGCAGTAGCATCCCTCTGTGGAGTGGCGTTTGTTCGCCTATTGAACGAATGGGCGAATTATGACATGCCTTGGAGCAGCAGCAAGCACTATTTTGCAGGATTGTCCCGTCACCATGCCCAAACTGAAGCGGAGCGAGACCGACGAGCGCGCGACGGATTTCGTCGAAGCGCTCGATCGCGGCCTGCGCCTGCTGCAATGCTTCGGCACGACGGCCGGCCCGATGACGCTGAGCGATCTCGCCCGCGCCGCGGACCTGCCGCGCGCCACCGCCCGACGTATGCTGTTCACGCTCCAGCGCGGCGGTTTTGTCAGCGGCGATGGCAAGCTGTTCTCGCTGACACCGCATGTGCTGACGCTGGCGGCATCTTACTTGCGGTCCAACCAGCTCGTCGCCATGATTCAGCCGCTGCTCGATCGCGTTGCGACCGCGGCGAACGAAATCTCCTCGCTCGCGGTGCTCGACGGCGATGACGTCGTGTTCATTGCCCGAGGCAGCCCGGCGCGCGTGTTCTCGGGCGGATTGGAGATCGGCTATCGCCTGCCGGCGTTCTGCACCTCGGTTGGTCGCGCCATGCTCGGCCAGCTCGACGATGCCGACCTTGCCGCACGCCTGAAGGCGATGACGCGCGAGGCGCTGACGCCGCAGACGGTGACCGATCCCAAGGCGCTGCTCGCGCGCATCGTCGCCGACCGCGCGCAGGGCTATTCACTGGTCGACCGCGAGGCCGAGCCGCATTTCCGCTCGATCTCGGTTCCGGTGCGCCGCTACGACGACGTGATCGTCG
This sequence comes from Bradyrhizobium genomosp. III, assembly GCF_000261705.1. Lineage (NCBI taxonomy): Bacteria > Pseudomonadati > Pseudomonadota > Alphaproteobacteria > Hyphomicrobiales > Nitrobacteraceae > Bradyrhizobium > Bradyrhizobium genomosp. III. The sequence continues at coordinate 10,179 of NZ_AJQF01000055.1, forward strand.
CCGCCATCAACATGGGCGCCCATGTCGATCGCGTGCCGGCGCAGGAATTGATCGGCCGTTTCCTGCCGCTGTTGCAGGAGGGCGCGGAGTCGGTGCGTTCGCAGCTGCTGTAAGCGTAGGGTGGGTTAGCCGTGGCGGCTGCGCGAAGCGCAGTCGCTTGGCGTAACCCACCACTTCTCGCGCACCGAGACCTAAAGAGGTGGGTTACGCTGACGCTAACCCACCCTACATTCCGCCGTCTGTGCTATAATGCGCGCCACACAAGACGAGGGAGCACGCCATGCAACACACCATGGTTCCCAGTGATCGCGTCGAGCATGTCGCCGTCTATGGTGGCGACGGCACGAAGCTCGGCACGATCGAGCGATTGATGCTCGACAAGGTCAGTGGAACGGTCGCTTACGCCGTGATCAAGACCGGCAGGCTGCTCGGGACACATCACCATTATCCCGTGCAGTGGAGCGCGCTCAAATATGATCCGGGACGCCAGGCTTTCCAGGTCGAACTGACGCCGGAGCAATTGAGCAGCGGTCCCTGCGAAGTCGATGGCGATGAGTTCGACTGGGGCGACCGCTCGCGGCCCTACCAGCATCCGAACTACTGGTCGATCTAGCCGCGTCGAAGTCTCGCGGGCCGGGTAAACGCCGGGAACGTCACGCTGACCGGATCATTGCCGGTTGCGCATCCAGTCGGCGAGACCGGACAATGCGCGGTCGAGGTCCTGCCGCGCGATCGTGTCGACGACCGTCTCTTCCAGCGCGCCGCGCATGCAGACCATCCACGCATTGCGCTCGGCATCGCCGATGGCAAAGCCGATGTGCCGCTGGCGCAGCCGCGGATGGCCCTTCTCGACGGAGTAAAGCCGCGGGCCGCCGGTCCATTCGGTGAGATAGCGCTTCAGCACGTCCCTGATCAGGCCGAGGTCGTCCGCATGCATCGCGCGGATGATCTGCGCCTCCGGCAGCGTGTCCATGCGCTTGTAGAAGCGGTCGACCAGAAGGTCGATCGTGGCACTGCCGCCGATCCGCTCGAACATGGTGGTGACGTCGGTGGAGGTCATGATCTGTCCAAAAAACTCGCTGTGACGCTTTGATATAGTGTTGCCGGAGGTCGTGCAAAATCCCCGCTGTCGTCCCGGACAAGCGCGCCTCAAGCGCGCGCAGATCCGGGACCCATAACCACAGGGAGGAGTTTGGCGAAGGCTCGCTGTTCGGTACTTCTACCGATCGCAACTGATAGATCGCGCGGTATGGGTCCCGGATCTTCGCTTCGCTCGTCCGGGACGACGGCCGAGGCTGGTCAATTACCTACAGCGCCACGCTGCGCAGGCCGAAGCTGCGGGCTTCGTTCTGCAGCACGGGCCGCACCGCATCGATCAGCCGTGCGGCGGCCGCGTCCACGCTGAGACCTGCCGTGTCCACCACCGCCGTCGCGCGCGAATACAGCGGCTCGCGGCTGAGCAGGATGTTGCGCAGCTCCGCCATCGCGGAGCGGTCGTCGGCCATCGGGCGTAGGTCGCCCTGGCGACGGACGCGGGCCATGTGCTCCTCGGGCTCGGCCTTCAGCCAGATCGTGTAGAACGAGGTCAGGATCTGGTCGAAGGTCAAAGGCTCGGAGACGATGCCCCCGCCGGTCGCCAGCACCATCAGCTCGTTGCGCGCGAGCAGCTGCTGAAGCGCCGCCTGCTCCATGCGGCGAAAGCCTTCCTGGCCGTACAGCGCGATGATCTCGGCGACCGAGAGCCCGTTCTGCTGCTCGACCTCCTTGTTGAGCTCCACAAAACTCCAGCCGACCTTCTTCGCCAGCATCCGACCGAGCGTCGACTTGCCGGCGCCGCGCAGGCCGATCAGCGCGATGCCGCAGAACGGCGCGCGCCGCGGCGCCGAGGCGCTGCCGCCGGCGAGCAGATCTTTTGCCTGCGCGATCTGGGCAGGCGTGGCCTTGCGCAGCAGGTCGCGAAACATCTGCCAGTCCGGTGTCGGATCGGCGGAGGGAAGCAGATCTTCGAGATGCGCGCCCATCGCGTCGGAGACACGGCGCAAGAGCACGATGGAGACATTGCCCTTGCCGCTTTCGAGCTGCGCGATGTAGCGCTCCGAGATTCCTGATACCTTGGCGAGCACCTTGCGCGACATGCCGCGCAGCGCGCGCATGGTGCGCACGCGCTGGCCGAGCTGTTCGAGAAATCGGGATTCTGCGTCGGGACTGTCGGTCATGAGCCTTCTTTAAGGGATGTCTCTTTGAAGGGTGTCCTGCGGCGCATTTTAATGAAACATAATGCCTGCTAGCATTGACAGCAAGCCGCCGCGGTGTCTTTCTATGAATTATAATTCTAAATTCTGGGGAGACGACCGTGAGCGAGGGATCCTACAACGCGGTGACCTGGCTGCTCGACCGCAACGTCAGGGAGGGCCGGGGCAACAAGCTGGCCTTCGACGACACCGTCTCGCGGCTCACCTATGGCGAGCTTCAGCGCGAGAGCCGACGCGCCGCCAACATGCTGCGCCGGCTCGGCGTCCGCCGCGAGGAGCGCGTCGCGATGATCATGCTGGACACCGTCGATTTCCCGGTGGTGTTCCTGGGCGCGATCCGCGCCGGCATCGTGCCGGTGCCGCTCAACACGCTGCTGACCGCGGACCAGTACGCCTACATCCTCGCCGACTGCCGTGCGCGCGTGCTGTTCGTCTCCGAGGCGCTCTACCCTGTCATCAAGGACGTCGTCGGCCGCATGCCGGATCTCGAGCATGTCGTTGTGTCCGGCGCCAAGCAGAACGGCCACAAGCAGCTCGCCGAGGAGCTCGCGAGCGAGAGTGATCAGTTCACCACCGCCGCGACGCATCCGGATGAGCCGGCGTTCTGGCTCTATTCGTCCGGCTCGACCGGCATGCCCAAGGGCGTGCGCCATATCCATTCCAATTTGCAGGCGACCGCCGACACCTACGCAAAGCAGGTGCTGGGCATCCGCGAGAGCGATGTGTGCCTCTCCGCTGCCAAGCTGTTTTTCGCCTACGGGCTCGGCAATGCGCTGACCTTCCCGATGTCGGTCGGCGCCAGCGTGATCCTCAACAGCGAACGGCCGACGCCGGCGCGCATGTTCGACCTGATGAACCGCTACAAGCCGTCGATCTTCTACGGCGTGCCGACCTTGTTCGCGGCGATGCTCAACGACGAGACCATGAAGAGTGAACGTGGCGGCGGCGCCTTGCGCATCTGCACCTCGGCCGGCGAGGCGCTGCCGGAATCCGTTGGCACCAGCTGGAGGGCGCGCTTCGGCGTCGACATCCTCGATGGCGTCGGCTCGACCGAGCTGTTGCACATCTTCCTGTCGAACGCGCCCGGCGATATCAAATACGGCTCCTCCGGCAAGCCGGTGCCGGGCTATGCGGTGCGGCTCGTCAATGAGGCCGGGCAAGATGTTGCCGACGGCGAGGTCGGTGAGCTCCTGGTCGACGCACCCTCCGCCGGCGAAGGCTACTGGAATCAGCGCCACAAGAGCCGCCGCACTTTTGAGGGACCGTGGACCCGCACCGGCGACAAATATGTCCGCGACGCGGACGGCCGCTACACCTTCTGCGGCCGCGCCGACGACATGTTCAAGGTCTCCGGCATCTGGGTCTCGCCGTTCGAGGTCGAGAGCGCGCTGATCACGCATCCCGCCGTGCTGGAGGCCGCCGTCGTGCCCGAGGCCGATCCGGAAGGGCTGTTGAAGCCAAAAGCCTTCGTCGTGCTGCGGCCGGGCGCGACGACGAGCGATCTTCAGGAAATGCTGAAGGAGCACGTCAAGCAGAAGATCGGCCCGTGGAAATATCCGCGCTGGATCGACGTGGTGGAATCCTTGCCGAAGACGGCGACAGGCAAGATCCAGCGGTTCAAGTTGCGGGATGGGGCGAATTAGCCACAGCCGTCATGGCCGGGGCT
>NZ_AJQF01000056.1:0-24693 GCF_000261705.1 Bradyrhizobium genomosp. III
CGTACGAGGAAAGACGTGGATGCCCGGGTCAAGCCCGGGCATGACGACGGAGAGAGAAGAGCGCGAAATGACCAACCTCACCCCCACCGGCTTCCTCAGCGTCGACGGCGCCAGCCTCGAATACAAATGGCTCGCGCCTGAGGCCGCGGACGCGCCGACCATCGTCATGCTGCACGAAGGGCTCGGCTCGGTCGGGCTCTGGGGCGATTTTCCCGAGAAGCTGCAGCAAGCCACCGGTGCCGGCATCTTCGCCTATTCGCGCGCCGGCTACGGCCAGTCGAGCCCGGTGAAATTGCCGCGGCCGCTGGACTACATGCAGCGCGAGGCGCTGGACGTGCTGCCGAAGCTGCTCGATGCGATCGGCTTCAAGCGCGGCCTGCTGCTCGGCCATTCCGACGGCGCCTCGATCGCAACGATCTATGCCGGCGCGCATCAGGACCACCGCCTGAGCGGCCTCGTGCTGATCGCGCCGCATTTCATCGTCGAGGACATCTCGGTGGAATCGATTGCCGCGATCAAGACCAGCTTCGAGACCACGGACCTGAAGGCCAAGCTGGCGCGCTGGCACAAGGACGTCGACAACGCCTTCTACGGCTGGAACGGCGCCTGGCTCGATCCGAAATTCCGCGACTGGGACATCTCGGAATACCTGGCCTATATCCGCGTACCCATCATGGTCCTGCAAGGTGCTGGCGACCAATATGGGACATTGCGTCAGGTCGAAATTGCGCAGGAAGAGTGTTACTGTCCGATAGATTTTAAAGTCATTTCAGACGCGGGCCATTCCCCGCATCGTGAAGCGCCGGGGGCGACGCTTGACGCGATTGAGCAATTTGCAAAAGCGGCCCTGCGCGACGATCAGGGACTCGGGGTACGCGCCGCATGATTATGCGGAGGCACATCCATGAATGTGCCTTCACATGCGACCGGCCAATTGCCCTGGCCGCAATGGGCCTATGTGCCGGGCGAGACCGGCGCCGTCGAGGCCGATGACGAAACGCTTCGCTTGGCCAAGGCGCTGGTGCCATCGGCCTTTCGCGGCTATGTGCCGGCGCGTCATCCGGCGTTGCGCTACGGGCTCGCGCTCAACGACCGCGGCTATTTCTGGGAATCGCAGGAGGTGCTGGAGGCGGTGTGGGCCGCCGCGCCGCAAGGCGGCCGCGAACGCATCCTGCTGCGCGCCTGCATCCACATCGCCAATGCCAATCTGCGTTTGCGCATGCAGAAGGCGCATTCGGCCGCGCGCCTGTTCGGCGACGCACTGACCGAGCTGCGCGCGTTGAGCGCGCGCAAGGTCGCCAGCGGCGGCGACGGTTTCGTCGAGAGCTTTCCGGTCGCGGCCCTGGTGGCGCTGCTCCGGGCCAAGATCGGCCGTCCGCAGCTCGCGAAGGCCGACTGGATCGCGCTTGGTGCGATTGTGCGGTCCTGGCCGGCTGCATGAAACAAAGTGCATGCGCTGGCGGTTAAGGGCTAGACGCACCCAAAAAGATGCACTATTGTGCATCTAACGGTAAACCAAAACGAGCTCAAGGGTGGCCCATGGCCGGGGAAGATCGGCGCCTCGCAGGCGGCGCGACATTCATCGATTTCCAGACCGAACCGTCCCGCTACCGGCACTGGAAGCTCGCGGTCGAGGGTGACGTCGCGACGCTGACCATGGACGTTGACGAGAATGGCGGCCTGTTCGAGGGCTATCTGCTCAAGCTCAACTCCTACGATCTCGGCGTGGACATCGAGCTGGCGGATGCGGTCCAGCGGCTGCGCTTCGAGCACCCCGAGGTGAAGGTCGTGGTGATGCGCTCGGCCAAGAACCGGGTGTTCTGCGCCGGCGCCAACATCCGCATGCTCGCGGGCTCCACCCATGCCCACAAGGTGAACTTCTGCAAGTTCACCAACGAGACCCGCAACGGCATGGAGGATTCGTCCGAGAATTCCGGCCAGCGCTTCATCACCGTGGTGAACGGCTCGGCCGCCGGCGGCGGTTATGAGCTGGCGCTTGCGACCGACCACATCATCCTCGCCGACGATGGCGCTTCCTCGGTGGCGCTGCCCGAAGTGCCGCTGCTCGCGGTGCTGCCGGGCACCGGTGGCCTCACCCGCGTGGTCGACAAGCGCAAGGTGCGCCGCGACCATGCTGACTTTTTCTGCACCATCGAGGAGGGCGTGAAGGGCAAGCGCGCCGTGCAATGGCGCCTCGTCGACGAGATCGCGCCGAACTCGAAGCTCGAAGGCAAGATCGCCGAGCGTGCCAGGGAGTTCGCTGCGGCCTCGAAGCGCAAGGGCAGCGGCAAGGGCATCGCGCTGACACAGCTCAAGCGCGCGATCGACGCGACCAGCATCCGCTACGGCTTCGTCACCGTCGATATCGACCGCACGGCCCGCATCGCCACCATCTCCATCAAGGCGCCGGAGGCCGCAGCACCCGCCGATATCGACGGCATGATGGCGCTAGGCGCGTCGTTCTGGCCGCTCCAGGTCGCGCGTGAGCTCGACGACGCCATCCTGCACTTGCGCATCAACGAGCTCGAGATCGCCATGCTGGTGTTCAAGAGCCATGGCGACCGCGCTCATGTGCTCGCGCACGACGCCTTCCTCGAAGCCAACAAGGCGCACTGGCTGGTCAACGAAATCCGCCACTATTGGAAGCGCGTGCTCAAGCGCATCGACGTCACCTCGCGCACGCTGGTGACGCTGGTCGAGCCCGGCTCCTGCTTTGCCGGCACCTTGGCCGAACTCGTCTTCGCCGCCGATCGCTCCTACATGCTGATCGGCACGCGCCAGGGCGACAACCGTCCGCCGCCGTCGATCGAGCTCTCCGCCATGAATTTCGGCCCGTATCCGATGAGCCACGGCCTGACGCGGCTGGAGTCGCGCTTCCAGGCCGATCCGTCGGATGTGGAGCGCGCCGAAGCCACGATGGGCACCGCGCTCGATGCCGAGCAGGCCGAGGAGCTCGGCCTCGTCACCTTCGCGCTCGACGACATCGACTGGGACGACGAGGTCCGCGTGTTCCTGGAGGAGCGCGCCAGCTTCTCGCCGGACAGCCTCACCGGCATGGAAGCCAGCCTGCGCTTCGTCGGCCCGGAGACGATGGAATCGAAAATCTTCTCGCGCCTGACCGCGTGGCAGAACTGGATCTTCCAGCGCCCGAACGCCGTCGGCGAGGAAGGCGCGCTGCGCCGCTACGGCAGCGGGCAGAAGCCGAAATTCGATATGACGCGGGTGTAACGACTTTCGTGTCCCGGGCGCGCTGCGGCACGAAGTGACGCTGCGCAGAACCGGAACCCAGACGGACGAGACAATGGGTCCCGGCTCAGCAGCGCACCGCTTCGCGTTGCGCAGCGTCCGGGACAAGAAACAAGGAGCACGGCCATGAACATCATGAACGTCGACTACTCGACCAAGATTCCGAACAACGTCAATCTCGCCGAAGATCGCCAAGTGCTCAAAGCGCTCGAGGGCTGGCATCCCGGCTACATGGACTGGTGGAGCGACATGGGGCCGGAAGGTTTCCAGGAGTCGCTGGTGTATTTGCGCACCGCCTATTCGGTCGATCCGCGCGGCTGGGCCAAGTTCGACTACGTCCGCATGCCCGACTATCGCTGGGGCATTCTGCTTGCCCCGCAGGAAGAGAACCGCGTCGTGCCGTTCGGCGAGCATTATGGCGAGCCGGCCTGGCAGGAAGTCCCGGGCGAGCATCGCGCCATGCTGCGCCGTCTGATCGTGATCCAGGGCGACACCGAGCCGGCCTCGGTCGAGCAGCAGCGTCATCTCGGCAAGACCGCGCCCTCGCTCTACGACATGCGCAACCTGTTCCAGGTCAATGTCGAGGAAGGCCGCCACCTCTGGGCGATGGTCTATCTGCTGCAGAAATATTTCGGCCGCGACGGCCGTGAGGAAGCAGATGATTTGCTGCGCCGCCGCTCCGGCGATGCTGATGCCCCGCGCATGCTGGGCGCCTTCAACGAGGCGACGCCGGACTGGCTGTCCTTCTTCATGTTCACCTATTTCACCGACCGCGACGGCAAGATGCAGCTGCACAGCCTCGCGCAGTCCGGCTTCGATCCGCTGTCGCGCACCTGCCGCTTCATGCTCACGGAAGAAGCGCACCACATGTTCGTCGGCGAGACCGGCATCACCCGCGTCGTGCAGCGCACCTGCGATGCGATGCGCGAAGCCGGCATCACCGACCCGACCGACATAGCAAAGGTCCGCGCGCTTGGCGTGATCGACCTGCCGACCATCCAGAAGAAGCTGAACCTGCACTACACGCTGTCGCTTGATCTGTTCGGCTCGGAGGTCTCGACCAACGCGGCCAACGCCTTCAATGCCGGCATCAAGGGCCGCTATCACGAGACCCAGATCGAGGACGATCACCAGCTCAAGAACGCCACCTATCCGGTGCTGAAGTTCATCAACGGCGAGATCAAGCTGGTCGACGAGCCGGCGCTGACCGCGCTCAACATGCGCCTGCGCGACGATTACAGCCAGGATTGCGTCAAGGGCATGCTGCGCTGGAACAAGGTGATCTCGACCGCGGGCTACGACTTCAAGCTGACCCTGCCCAACGTCGCCTTCCACCGCCACATCGGCGAGTTCAAGGACGTGCGAGCGACGCCCGACGGTCTGTTGATCGACGACGCCACCTGGGCCAAGCGCAAGGACGAGTGGCTGCCCTCGACCGCCGACGGCGACTTCATCACCTCCCTGATGCAGCCCGTCACCGAGAGCGGCAAGTTCGCCTCGTGGATTTCGCCGCCGAAGGTCGGCATCGACAACAAGCCCGGCGATTTCGAATACGTGAAGATCGAGTCGTAGGCGCGGCCTCATCCTCAACTGTCATCCCGGACAAGCACACGCCCGGCAACGCATAGCGTTGCCGGGCGTTTGTGCAGATCCGGGACCCATAACCACAGGGCGAGGTCCTAGCGCGAGCAGGCAACCACGAGTCTGCGCCAAACTCCTCCCTGTGGTTATGGATCCCGGATCTGCTCTCGCTTTGCTCGCTTGTCCGGGACGACACTAAATATGGGGTGAGGGCGTCGCATCTATCAGCTAGCGCACTCTCTCGCTTGGTCCCCCCGGTTCTGCTACCCCGCGATCTCCAGCCCGGCATTCGCATACACCACGCCGCCATCGACGGCGATGGTGTTACCGACCACGTAGTCACCCGCACGCGAGGCGAGATAGATCGCCAGCCCCGCCATGTCCTCGTCGGTCCCGATCCGACGCGCCGGAATGCGCTTTGCGACTTCTTCCGAATGGTCGCGCGCGGCCCGGTTCATGTCGGATTTGAACGCGCCCGGCGCGATCGCGGTGACGTTGATGTTGTCCTTGATCAATTTCGTCGCCATGCGCCGGGTCAGGTGGATCACGGCGGCCTTGCTGGCGGCGTAGGAATAGGTCTCGCTCGGATTGACGAAGATGCCGTCGACAGAGGCGATGTTGATCACCTTGGCCGGACGTTCCGGACTTGCAGCCGCGCGCAGTGGCTTGGCCAGCGCCTTGGTCAGGAAGAACAGCGACTTGACGTTGAGGTCCATCACCTTGTCCCAGCCGCTTTCGGGGAATTCGTCAAACTCCGCGCCCCAGGCTGCACCCGCATTGTTGACGAGGATGTCGAGCTTCGGCTCCAGCTTGATGATTTCGCCGGCGAGCCTGTCGCAGCCTTCGACAGTCGAGATGTCGATCGGCAGCGCGATGCACTCGCCGTCATATTGCGCAGTGAGCTCCTTGGCGGTGGCCTCGCACGGCCCCGCCTTGCGCGCGGTGATGTAGACCTTCGCAGCGCCGGCGCTGAGATATCCCGCCGCGATCATCTTGCCGATGCCGCGCGAGCCGCCGGTCACCAGCGCGACGCGGCCTTTGAGCGAGAACAGATCGTTGAACATGATGCCTCCCTGGGTTGGCAATGTTTTGGGCGGGGAGGGAAGGGGAGTCAAGGAAGGCCGCGCGTGGAGGAGATGGGAGTGTGGCGCGACGGCGGTCCAACCTACTCGGTGTCGTCCCGGACAAGCGTAAGCGCAGATCCGGGATCCATAACCACAGGGAGATGTTTGGCGAAGATTGGTTGTTCGGTACGTCTACCAACCGCAATCGATGGATCATGCGGTATGGGTCCCGGATCGGCGCGCGCTTTGGGCGCGCTTGTCCGGGACGACAGCGGAGATTGCAGCGGCTACGCCGCCGCGATCCGGCGGAAACCGTTCCACATCGCGGTCGCGGCGCCAGAGGTCAGCACCGGCAGGATTCGCGCGTCCTGGTAGTTGCCGTTGAGCGAGACGCGCGGCAGCGCCGTCATGTGGGCGGCATTGTCGGCGAACAGCATGCCGGGCCGCGTCGTTACCGCGGTCTTGAAGCCCGCCGTTGCAGCAAGGCCGAATTCGCGCATCCCCGCGGCCTCGCGGTCGCCATAGGGATAGGCGAGATGCAGCACGGGCCGCTGCAGCGCCTGCTCGATCCGTGCGCGGCTCGTGGCGATCTCCTGCGCGGCGACGTCTTCGGCCAGCTTGGCGAGGTTGCAATGGCTGACGCTATGCGCGCCGATCGTGACCAGCGGATCGGCGGCAAAGCTCTTCACCTCGGCCCAGGACAGGCAGAGGCTGCGGCACAGCGCTTCCATGTCGACGTCGTATGTCGTGCAGAGCGCCTCGATCTCTCGCGCCAGATCGTGCTCGCCCGGTAGCGCGCGCAGCCAGTCGTGCAGGCGGTCGAACGTTGCCTGCTTGGCCGCGGGGGTCGTCGCATCGAGCCGCAGCGCGGAATGGCCTACTCTGACGTCGACCTGCTCGGTCTTGGCGATCACGGCCTCCAGCGCCGCCCACCACAGCCGTCCAGTGCCCTCGGCAAAATCGCTCGCGACATAGACCGCCAGAGGCGCGTCAAATTCGCGCAGCACGGGCAGCGCATAGTCCAGATTATCGCGATAGCCGTCATCGAGGGTGAAGGCGGCGAAGCGGCGGTCGAACCGGCCCTGCACCAGCCGCTCATGCAGCTCGTCCATGCTGACGATGTCGATGTCGCGCGAGCGCAGATGGCACAGCGTCGCGCGCAGGAATTCGGGGGTGACTTCGAGATGCCGGTTCGGCTGGAACGCGGCCTCGCGGGCCGGGCGCACGTGGTGCAGCATGAAAATGGCGCCGACGCCCGACAAAAGCGGGCGCAGCAGGTGGTGCGCCCCGCTGAAATAGAGTGCTCCCAGCCCGGCGCGGATGACGTTGTTACGCAGTTGTTTCATGACCCGCTGGCGGACTCTGGCATTCCGCTTTCAACTTACGGAAGAACCCTTGAAGAAAAAGTTATTCCGATTGTCCGGGTGGGGCCTTCGCAAGGGCACCATTTCCGGTTTGACAGCCTGCCAAGGGTTTGTTTTGTCTCCGGTTCCAGAGTTCGGGTCGTCGAATGAAGAAGCTTTTTACGTGGGCCAGCAAATGGTGGCCGGGGCTGATCCCCTTGGCCGTCATGTGGGGATTTGCGGCCTGGAATAATACCTTACCGGTCGAAGCCGACCTGTCGGCGCGCAGCTCGGCTGCGCTGAAAGATACCGTTCTGGACAAGACCCGGATCGCGGTCGATGGCCGCGATGTCAGCCTGGCCGCGGACGCCTTCTCCGAGGAGGGGCGGCGGGATGCCGTGATGGCGGTCGAGACCGTCCCCGGCGTCCGCCTGGTCGACGACCGGACCCGCCTTGTTCCCGAGGCCAAGCCCTTCGTCTGGAACGCCGAGCGCGACGTGGTGCGGGTGACGCTGTCAGGCTCCGCGCCCTTGCCGTCGATGAAGGGCCGGCTGACCGAGGCGGCCCGCAAGGAGGTCGGCGGCGTCGAAGTGGCCGACCAGATGGGGCTGGCGCGCGGTGCGCCGCCGCGGTTCGAGGCCGCAGCGACGCTGTTGCTGGACCAGATCGGCAAGCTGAAGGACGGCAAGATCACGATCACGGACACCAAGGTCAATCTGTCGGGCATGGCGCGCGATCTCGGTGGCCGCGAGGCGATCGTGGCCGCGCTGAAGAACCTGCCCGAGGGCTTTTCGATTGCCGCCAACGACGTCAAGGCGCCGCCCTATATCTTCCAGGCCTACAAGGATCCGGTCGCCGCGACCGTGACGCTGACCGGCTATGTTCCCGACAACACCATCCACGCGGCGATCGCCACCAGCGCCGCGCGAAAATTCTTCACCGAAAAGGTCGTCGACAATCTCAAGGCCAGCATCGGTGCGCCCGGCTCCTTCAACACCGCGGTGATCGCAGCCCTCGGCGCACTGTCGCGACTGTCGACCGGCACGCTCGTCGTCTCCGACCGCGAGGTGAAGCTGTCGGGCGATGCGCTCTACGAGGGCGCGGCCAACGACATCCGCGCAGGCCTCGGCAAGGACTTCCCGAAAAACTGGCAGTACAAGCCGGAGATCACCGTGAAACCGGCGGCAGGCCCGGTCGACGGCACCGTGTGCCAGCAATTGTTCTCCGAGCTCCTGGCCAAGGGCAAGATCCGCTTCGCAGCCAAGCGGGCCGACATCGATCCGGATTCCGCCGCCATCCTCGATCATCTGATCGAGACGGCGCTGCGCTGCCCGACCACCAATGTCGAGGTGGCCGGGCATACCGATGCCGACGGCGAGGACGGCTTCAACCGGGCTCTCTCCGAGAAGCGCGCACAGGCGGTGATCGACTATCTGGTCAAGGCCGGCCTGCCCGCCAGCCGCTTCACCGCGGTCGGCCATGGCAGCACGCAGCCGCTCGCCGGCAACGACACCGACGAAGGCAAGGCGCAGAACCGCCGTATCGAATTCCTGGTGAGGTGACGATGCCCTATCTCGTCTCGTTCCATCTGGGCTGGCTGATCGGCTCGCTGCTGCTGGGCTTTTGCATGGGCTGGATCTCGGTGGTCCAGCGCGGCAACGGCACCTCGAAGGTGACGGCGCGCTGGCTCGCCGCGCTTGCTGCCGCCCTGGTCGCGGCCTCGTTCGCACGCGTCGTCCCCGGCCGCTTCGGCTACTGGCTCGACCTCGGCCTGATCATGTTCGCCTGCTACCTGGTCGGCTGCACCATCGGCGCCTGGCTGCGCGACCGCGTAGTCTCGCGCAGCATGCGGACCGGCTGAAGCTCCGCCGCCAGGCCCCTTTCTGTTCGGACACGTCGTCGAGAGAGACGTCAAACGCTGCGCTTGACAATAATACGTACGTACGTATTATTCCTCCATGCCCAAACCCTCACTCAAAGACGCCATCCTCGACGCCGGTCTCAAGGTCATGTTCCGGACCGGCTATCACGGCACCAGCGTGCGCGATGTCACCACTGCGGCAGGCGCCCCGCAGGGGTCCTTCACCAATCATTTTCGCTCCAAGGAAGCGTTCGCCTCGGAGGTGCTCGATCGCTATTTCGAGATCACGAAGGGATTGGTCGCGGAGGCTCTTGAAGACGCCTCGCTGACCCCGCGGGCGCGGCTCAAACGCTATCTCGACATCATCACCGGACGGCTCGAAGCCGACGGCTACGGACGCGGCTGCCTGATCGGCGATCTCAGCCTGGAAGCGGCCGGCAGCAGCGAGATGCTGCGCACCCGCCTTGCCGAAATCTTTGCCGAATGGCGCATGCCCTTCGCTGCCTGCATCAGCGAGGCGCAGAGAAGCGGCGAGATCGATCCCGAATTCGAGCCGGAGGAGCTTGCCGATTTCCTGCTCGCGTCCTGGCAGGGCGCGATCCTGCGCATGAAGGTCGACCGCACGTCCAAGCCGCTCGAGCGTTTCAAGTCCATCGCATTCAAGACCGTCTTCAAGGAGCCGACATGAGCCAGCAAGCCGAGATCCAGATCCGAAGCGCTTCCGTGCTGGGAAGCACGATGGCGTATCGCGACACAGGTGCGCAGGATGCGCCGGTCGCGCTCTTCCTTCACGGTAATCCGACGTCGTCGCATATCTGGCGAAACATCCTGCCGCTGGTGGCGCCTGTGGCGCGTTGCATCGCGCCCGATCTCGTCGGTTTCGGCCGGTCCGGCAAGCCCGACATCGCCTACCGCTTCTTCGACCACGTCCGCTATCTCGACGCGTTGATCGAGGAACTCGGCATCAGCTCGGCCTATCTCGTTGCGCAGGATTGGGGCACGGCGCTCGCATTTCATCTCGCGGCGCGCCGGCCGGCCTTCGTGCGCGGCCTCGCCTTCATGGAGTTCATCCGGCCGATGCCGACCTGGCAGGATTTCCACCAGGCCGAAACTGCGCGCCAGGCTTTCCGCAAGTTCAGGACGCAAGGCGACGGAGAGGCCATGATCTTGGAGGCGAACGCCTTCGTCGAACGCGTGCTGCCGGGCGGCATCGTGCGCACCTTGAGCGACGACGAGATGGCGCCTTATCGCGCGCCCTTTCCGACCCCGGACAGCCGCCGTCCCGTGCTTGCCTTGCCTCGGGAATTGCCAATCGCCGGCGAGCCCGCCGACGTCTATGAAGCGCTTCGATCGGCTCATGCGTCGCTCAAGGCGTCCGCATATCCGAAGCTGCTGTTCGCAGGCGAGCCGGGCGCCATCGTCGCCCCCGAATTTGCCGAGACGTTCGCTGCCTCGCTGAAGCACTGCGCGCTTGTCCGCCTCGGGCCCGGCCTGCACTATCTCCAGGAAGACCACCCCGACGCGATCGGTCGTTCCGTTGCCGGCTGGATCGCCGGCATTGAAGCGGTGCGTCCCCAGCTTGCGGCCTGAAGGAGGACGAGATTGTCCGACGTAACCATCATCTATTGCCGGCCGTGCGGCTACGAGAAGCGTGCCAAAGAGGCGGCCGTGGCGCTGCGCCGGCAGCTAGGGCTGGAATCCGATCTCGTCCCCGGCAAGGGTGGCGTCTTCCAGGTCAAGCTCGGTGACCGGATCGTCGCCAGCCGCAGCAAAGGACATTTTCCTGACGGCGACGAAATCGTCGCTGCCGTCACCGCCGCGCGGGACTGAGCCGGGGAGGGTCTTCGCGATGTCGATTGTCTGGGCCGACGATCTCGCCGGGATCGACTGGAATGAGCTATCCGAGCTCTATCGCATCGCGCCGCTCGGCAACAAGGCGCCGGCCGATCTCGCGCTGGTGTTCGGCAACAGCATGTTTCGCGCCTTCGCCAATGAGGATGGTCGCATCGTGGGGGCGGGACGCGTCCTGGCCGACGGCCGCGACTGCGCCTATCTCTGTGACATCGCGGTGCACCCGGACCGCCAGGGGCGAGGTCTCGGCCGCGACATTATCGAGCGTTTGCTTGTGCGTTGCCGCGGCCATCGCAAGGTCATCCTCTACGCCGTCCCGGGCAAGGAAGGATTTTACGAACGCCTGGGCTTCAGGCGGATGACCACGGCCATGGCGATCTTCGAAGACCAGGCCGGAGCCTATGGTCGCGGCTATTTGACCGCGCCTTGAGGCCGCGCCCGGGGCCCGCGACCTTCCGGCGCATCGGACACCCCGTGAACGACGCCGGGATTGCCCCCTCTTTCAACGGGCCGGCGCGGTCCATAGATTGACGCGGTCCATAGATTGACGTCGGCTTAAGGCGTGCAGGAACATTGTGCGGCCGAAATCATCAAAACTTCATGGCGCCTGCGCAGGATCGCCATGGAGATTCGCCTCAAGTCCTGCCGCCGAAGGCGCCAAACCGTGCATCAGGAGCCCGCAACCCTGCCTAAAATATTGAATGCACGTGTTTTTGTTCGAATTGGCGAATTCCACTCCGCCCCAAAACGCGCTAGTGGAGGGCAGGGGGGCATGCGCGATACCGGAGCCGGCGGCGAGGGTTCGTTGAGTGCCTGTGCGTCGTCCGCCTGTTCGCCGGCCACCCTGGCCGCTGAAGCGTTGTTCGAGGTCTAGATGCTGGAAGCCATACGCAGGGCGATGTCGTTTCTGCGCCAGAAGCAAGTCCTGCATAAGCTTGGCGTTGTGATCAGCGTCGCGGTCATCGGCATCGCTTGCTATGTGCTCTACCACATGCTGCGAGGCATCGATTTCAACGAAGTCCTCGAAGCGATCAAGAGCACCGAGCCGACCCAGATCGCGATGGCGGCGCTGTTCGTCACCGCGGGCTATTTCACCCTGACCTTCTACGACCTGTTCGCCGTGCGCGCGATCGGCCATGCCCATGTGCCCTATCGCATCAACGCGCTCGCGGCCTTCACCAGCTATTCGATCGGCCACAATGTCGGGGCATCCGTCTTCACCGGCGGTGCGGTGCGCTATCGCATCTATTCGGCCTACGGGCTGAACGCGATCGACGTCGCGAAGATCTGCTTCCTCGCCGGCCTGACCTTCTGGCTCGGCAATGCCGCCGTGCTCGGCCTCGGCATCTCCTATCATCCGGAGGCAGCCGCCTCGATCGACCAGCTGCCGCCCTGGCTGAACCGGGCGCTGGCACTGATGATCATCGTCGGGCTGGTCGGCTATGTGGTCTGGGTCTGGACCCAGCCGCGCGTGGTCGGCCGCGGGCCCTGGACCGTGGTGCTGCCGGGCGGCCCGCTGACGCTGCTGCAGATCGCGATCGGCATCGTCGATCTCGGTTTCTGCGCGCTCGCGATGTATGTGCTGGTCCCGGACGAGCCCAATCTCGGCTTCGTGGTGGTCGCGGTGATCTTCGTCTCGGCCACCCTGCTCGGCTTCGCCAGCCACTCGCCCGGCGGGCTCGGGGTGTTCGACGCCGCCATGCTGGTCGGTCTCTGGCAGATGGATCGCGAGGAACTTCTGGGCGGCATGCTGCTGTTCCGCGTCCTCTATTATCTGTCGCCCTTCGTCATATCTGTAATCTTGCTGACGTTTCGCGAAGTTATCATCGGCGCACGATCGAAGCGCTTGCAGCAGGCGGCGCTCAAGCTCGACCCCGGCCCGGCGCGTGAAGCCGCTTATGTGAGAGAGCGCAGCGACAGCGGTGCCTGACGGCGCCAAGCCTTATTTGGACAGGCCTTCAGACAAGCCCCAGGAGAAGTCCGCCCCGATGGCGATCGACGCCCCATCTTCTCCCTCCGCGCAGCCCTGGTCCGACCGGCTGCGGCATTCGACCGTGATCCTGATCGCCGCGGCGCTGGCGCTGTCCGTCGTCGTCTCGCTCGGCGAATTGTCGGCGCTGCACGCCGCCATCGTGTTCCTCTGTATCGCGGCGGCCGCGCTGATCCCGTGGCGGCTGCACGATCCCGCCGCGTCGCGCGACGACGTCAGGCGCATCAACCCGGTCGAGAGCGCGGCGGTGGCCGCCGTCGTCGCCGGCATGCCGGATCCGGCGGTGCTGCTCGACCGCGCCGGCCGCGTCATCCACCTCAACGCCGCCGCCGCCCAGCTCGCGCCGGCGCTGCGCCGGAACGAGCTCGCCCAGTTCGCGCTGCGCTCGCCGGAGATCATCACGGCGCTGCGCGAAGCGATCGCGACCACCGAGCCGCGGCGCGCGACCTATCTCGACCACGTCCCGGTCGATCGCTGGATGGAGCTCATGATCACGCCGGTGCCGGTGCCGACCAGCTTCGGCGGCGCCGACAAATGCATGCTAATGACCTTCCACGACCAGACGCCGCTGCGCCGGGTCGAGGAGATGCGCGCCGACTTCGTCGCCAATGCCAGCCACGAGCTGCGCACGCCGCTGGCCGCGCTGTCGGGCTTCATCGACACGCTGCAGGGCCAGGCCAAGGACGATCCCAAGGCGCGCGAGCGCTTCCTCGGCATCATGCACAACCAGGCCACCCGCATGGCGCGCCTGATCGACGATCTGTTGTCGCTGTCGCGGGTCGAGCTGTCGGCCCATGTCCGGCCCGACACCCTGGTCGATTTGCTGCCGATCATCCGCCAGGTCGCCGACGGGCTCGAGCCGCTGGCGCGCGAGCGCGAGGTCGAGGTCGAGATCCATCTGCCGGATAGTCCGGTGATGATCGCGGGCGACCGCGAGGAGCTGCTCCGCCTGTTCGAGAATTTGATCGAGAACGCGCTCAAATACGGTGCCTCCGGCGGACGCGTCATCGTGTCGCTGACCTCAGCCGCAGCCACTGATGGAACTCAGGAAATCCGGATCATGGTCCGCGATTTCGGCCCCGGCATCGCGCCCGAGCACCTGCCGCGGCTGACCGAGAGGTTCTACCGGGTCGACGTCGGCGACAGCCGCTCGCAGGGCGGCACCGGGCTCGGATTATCGCTGGTGAAACATATTCTTAACCGCCATCGCGGCCGGCTTTTGATCGAAAGTGTGCCCCGGCAGGGCGCCACTTTCACCGCCTGTTTTCCCCAGGCCAAGACTTTAGTTTAGATCTAGAACTCAAGCGATTCCAATCGCTTGAGGGTGTCATCCGACTGTCACGAAACCTTCGTAAAAGCACAGCCGACCGCTCCTAAAGGGGCGGCGCGGGGAGCGCGATCGGGCGCTGATGGCGCTTCGCTCCCCTGTATGGAGACCAGCATGAATTTCCTCAAGACGATCGTCGCTGCCGGCTTGGTCGCCGCATCGGCGACAGCGGCCTTTGCTGCCGACATCACCGGCGCCGGCGCCACGTTCCCGTTCCCGATCTATTCCAAATGGGCTGACGCCTACAAGAAGGAGACCGGCAACGGTCTGAACTACCAGTCGATCGGTTCCGGCGGCGGCATCAAGCAGATTCAGGCCAAGACCGTGACCTTCGGCGCCAGCGACGCGCCGCTCAAGGCCGAGCAGCTCGAGAAGGACGGCCTCGTGCAGTGGCCGATGGTGATGGGGGCCATCGTCCCCGTCGTCAACCTCGAGGGCGTGAAGCCCGGCGAGATGGTGTTCGACGGCGAGACGCTCGCCAGCATCTATCTCGGCAAGATCACCAAGTGGGACGACGCCGCGATCAAGAAGCTCAATCCGAACGTGAAGCTGCCTTCGGAAGCCATCACCGTGGTCCGCCGCTCGGACGGCTCGGGCACCACCTTCAACTTCACCAACTATCTCGCCAAGGCCAGCGCGGACTGGAAGAGCAAGGTCGGTGAGGGCACCGCGGTCGAGTGGCCGGTCGGCGTCGGCGCCAAGGGCAACGAAGGCGTGTCGGGCAACATCAGCCAGACCAAGAACTCGATCGGTTACGTCGAGTACGCCTATGCCAAGCAGAACAAGCTGACCTACACCGGTCTCGTCAACAAGGCCGGCAAGCCGGTGCAGCCGACCGTCGAAGCCTTCCAGGCGGCCGCTTCCAACGCCGACTGGGCCAAGGCGCCCGGCTACTACGTCATCCTGACCGACCAGCCCGGCGAGAAGTCCTGGCCGATCACGGCGGCGACCTTCATCCTCATGCACAAGGACGCCACCGACAAGGCGGCCTCGCAGGAAGCCATCAAGTTCTTCCGCTGGGCCTTCAAGAGCGGCGGCAAGGCGGCTGAAGAGCTCGACTACATCCCGATGCCCGAGGGCGTCGTGACCCTGATCGAGAAGACCTGGGCTGCCGAGATCAAGAGCTAAGGTGCTCCTGTCCCGGACGCCGCGCCGGGACCCGCGAGACTTCCGCTCCGGATCGGCGTGCGCCGCGTCCGGAGCGCGAGACCGACAAAAAGACTGACAACAAGCGTATATAACGGGCACAGGGGATCGGCGTGGCAGAGATGGCCGTTCAGAGCGATGTAATCGACGACGCCGGACCGTATGACCGCGCCAAGGCCTTGAGCGCGTTCAAGCTCGGCGACGTCACCTTCTACTGGATCACGCGGCTGTCCGCGATCTCGGTGCTGCTCATCCTCGGCGGCATCATCGTCTCGCTGATCGTCGGCGCGTTCCCGGCGATGAAGGAATACGGCTTCTCCTTCCTGTGGACACAGCGCTGGGCGCCGTCGGCCGATCCGCCCGTGCTCGGCGCGCTCGGACCGATGTACGGCACGCTCGTCACCTCCTTCATCGCGATGCTGATCGCCATTCCCGTCGGTCTCGGCATTGCGATCTTCCTCACCGAGCTCTGCCCGCAATGGCTGCGCCGCCCGATCGGCATGGCGATCGAGCTGCTCGCCGGCATTCCCTCGATCATCTACGGCATGTGGGGCTTCTTCGTGCTGGGCCCGTTCCTGGCCAACACCTTCCAGCCCTTCATGATCAGGATATTCGACGGCGTGCCCGTGCTGGGCGCGATCTTCGCAGGTCCGCCGTCCTATCTCAGCACGTTCAACGCCGCGCTGATCCTCGCCATCATGGTGCTGCCCTTCATCACCTCGATCTCGGTCGACGTGTTCAAGACGGTGCCGCCGGTGCTGAAGGAGGCCGCCTACGGCGTCGGCTGCACCACCTGGGAAGTCGTCCGCAGCGTGGTGATCCCCTACACCCGCGTCGGCATCATCGGCGGCGTCATGCTGGCGCTGGGCCGCGCGCTCGGCGAGACCATGGCGGTGACCTTCATCATCGGCAATTCGTTCCGCATCTCCTCATCGATCTTCGCGCCGGGCACCACGATCTCGGCGGCGATCGCATCCGAATTCGCCGAGAGCGACGGCCTGCACCAGTCCGGCCTGATCCTGCTCGGCCTCTTGCTGTTCGTGCTGACGTTCTTCGTGCTGGCCGCAGCGCGGCTGATGCTGATGCGGCTGGACAAGAAGGCGGGGAAGTAACGTCATGGCGCTCAATCCGATCTATTCGCGTCGTCGCCGCAAGGACATCGTCATCCGCGGGCTCTGCTTCGCCGCGGCCGCCTTCGGCGTCACCTGGCTCGCGCTGATCCTGATCACGCTGCTCTTCAACGGCCTGGCCGGCCTCAATCTTGAGATCTTCGTCGCGGATACGCCGCCGCCGGGTTCGACCGAAGGCGGCCTGCGCAACGCGATCGTCGGTTCGATCATCATGACGTTGATCGGCGTCGGCATCGGCGCGCCGCTCGGCCTGTTCGCCGGCACCTACCTTGCCGAATACGGCCGCAACGACCGGCTGACCTCGGTGATCCGCTTCATCAACGACATCCTGCTCTCGGCGCCCTCGATCATCATCGGCCTGTTCATCTATGGCGCGGTGGTGGTGCCGATGCGTGGCTTCTCCGCGATCGCGGGCGCGCTCGCGCTCGCCGTCATCGTGATCCCGGTCGTGCTGCGCACCACCGAGGACATGCTGCTGCTGGTGCCGAATCCCCTGCGCGAGGCGGCCTCGGCGCTCGGCCTGCCGCGCTCGCTGGTGATCAAGCGTATCGCCTATCGTGCGGCCCGGTCGGGCCTCATCACCGGCGTGCTGCTCGCCACCGCCCGCGTCGCCGGCGAGACCGCGCCGCTGCTCTTCACCGCGCTGTCGAACCAGTTCTTCAGCCTCGGCCTGAACAAGACGATGGCCAATTTGCCGGTCACCATCAACAACTTCGTCCAGAGCCCCTACGCCTATTGGAAGCAGCTCGCCTGGAGCGGCGCGCTGCTGATCACGCTCACCGTGCTTGCCCTGAACATTGGCGCGCGCATCCTCGGCGCCGAGAGGACTGCAAAATGACCGACCTGTCCGTTTCCATGAGTTCCAACGCTCATCTGGCCTCGCAGCCGCTGCCGGAAGCCCCGGCCAAGGTGACGGTGCGCAATCTCAACTTCTATTACGGCGAGCACCACGCGCTGAAGAACATCAACCTGACGCTGGGTGCCAACCGCGTCACGGCGTTCATCGGCCCGTCGGGCTGCGGCAAGTCGACCCTGCTGCGCATCTTCAACCGGATGTACGACCTCTATCCGGGCCAGCGCGCCACCGGCCAGCTCATGCTGGACCAGACCAACATCCTCGACCCCAGGCTCGACCTCAATCTGCTGCGCGCCCGGGTCGGCATGGTGTTCCAGAAGCCGACGCCGTTCCCGATGACGATCTACGAGAACATCGCCTTCGGCATCCGCCTCTACGAGAAGATCTCGAAGTCCGAGATGGACGACCGCGTCGAGAAGGCGCTGCGCGGCGGCGCGCTGTGGAACGAGGTCAAGGACAAGCTCAACGCCTCCGGCCTGTCGCTCTCCGGCGGCCAGCAGCAGCGCCTGTGCATCGCCCGCACCGTCGCGGTGCGGCCCGAGGTGATTCTGTTCGACGAGCCCTGCTCGGCGCTCGATCCGATCTCGACCGCCAAGGTCGAGGAGCTGATCCAGGAGCTGTCCGAGAACTACACGATCGCGATCGTCACGCACAACATGCAGCAGGCGGCGCGCGTCTCCGACAAGACCGCCTTCATGTATCTCGGCGAGCTGATCGAGTTCGACGACACCAGCAAGATCTTCACGTCGCCGAGCGACCGGCGCACGCAGGATTACATCACCGGCCGGTTCGGCTGAGGAGACGCGACATGGGTACTGAACATACCGCAAAAGCTTTCGACACCGACCTCCAGGAGCTCACCCGCCTGGTCGCCGAGATGGGCGGCATCGCCGAACGCATGATCGTCGATTCCGTCGGCGCGCTGATCCGCCGCGACGTCGCGCTCGGCCAGCGCGTCGTCACCATCGATGCCGAGCTCGACGCGCTGCAGAAGCGCATCGAGGAACGCGCGGTGCTCACCATCGCCCGCCGCCAGCCGATGGCGGTGGATTTGCGCGAGATCGTCGGCGCCATGCGCGTTGCGACCGACCTCGAGCGCATCGGCGACCTCGCCAAGAACATGGGCAAGCGCGTCGCCGCGCTGGAGACCGACTTCCATCCGCTGAAACTGTTCCGCGGCCTGGAGCACATGACCGACCTCGTGCAGCAGCAGGTCAAGTCGGTGCTGGACGCCTATGCCGCACATGATCTGCCGGCGGCGATGGCGGTGTGGAAGGGCGACGAGGAAGTCGACGCGATCTGCACCTCGCTGTTCCGCGAGCTCCTCACCTACATGATGGAGGATCCGCGCAACATCTCGTTCTGCATCCATCTGATGTTCTGCGCCAAGAACATCGAGCGGATCGGCGACCACGCCACCAACATCGCCGAGACCGTGTTCTACATGATCGAAGGCCAGGCGATCACCGACAAGCGGCCGAAGGGCGACATGACCACCTTCGCCACGACGGTCCCGAATACCTGAAGACTCAAGGAGCGACGACCCGATGGGCGCACGCATTATGGTGGTTGAGGACGAGGAAGCTCTCACCGAGCTGCTTCGCTACAACCTCGAAGGCGACGGCTATGACGTCGAGACGGTGATGCGCGGCGACGACGCCGACACCCGCCTCAAGGAGCACATCCCGGACCTGATCGTGCTCGACTGGATGCTGCCGGGCCTGTCGGGCATCGAGCTGTGCCGGCGGCTGCGGACCCGTTCCGACACCAAGCAGCTGCCGATCATCATGCTCACCGCGCGCGGCGAGGAGAGCGAGCGGGTGCGGGGACTTGCGACCGGCGCCGACGACTACATCGTCAAGCCGTTCTCGGTGCCGGAGCTTTTGGCGCGCGTGAAGGGCCTGCTTCGCCGCGCCAGTCCTGAGCGACTCGCGACAGTGCTGGCCTATGGCGACATCGAGCTCGACCGCGACAAGCGTCGCGTGGCGCGCTCGGGCCGGCCGATCGATCTCGGTCCGACCGAATATCGCCTGCTGGAGTTCTTCCTGGAGCATCCGGGCCGCGTGTTCTCGCGCGAGCAGCTGCTCGACAGCGTCTGGGGCCGCGACATCTACATCGACGAGCGCACCGTCGACGTCCATATCGGCCGCCTGCGCAAGCTGCTCAATCTCGGCCGCGAGCAGGACCCGATCCGCACCGTCCGCGGCGCCGGCTACGCGCTCGACGATCGGTTCGCGAAGGCGGAGCAGACGTAAGGTTTGCAGGCGTTGGGGTTTGGTGGGCTGCCGCCACATTCTCCGGTGTCGTCCCTGCGAAAGCAGGGACCCATAACCACAGGCAGTGGTTTGGCGAAGACTCGGAGTGACCATCTCGCGCAACAACAGCGCCCTGTGGTTATGGATCCCCGCGTTCGCGGGGATGACACCGAGTTGGTTGAGGCGCCGTCGTGTGACGGCTGCCGTCTTTGCGATCAGCTAAATCCGCTCACCGCGGACCCGGCTTTGCCGGGGCACGCCGGCGATCCGCCGCCGGCTGATACGCCACGCGCGAGTGCTGGGCGCAGTAGGGCAGGCCGGACAGCGCCCTGCCGCCGCAGAAGAAGAAATCCGGGCTGGAGGGATCGCCGACCGGCCAATGGCAGGTGGCCTCGTTCAGCTCGAGCAGCGACAGCCGCTGGCTCATTGGCACCACGTTGTCGTAGGTGACCGGTTCGGCCTCCACCTCGACCTCGAAGGCCTGCGCCAGCGCGGTGTTGCCGCGCGCAATGGGGCGGGTCACCCGCATCATGTGCTGCGCGGGACGCGCCTTGCGCGGCCGGGGCGCTGCCGATGAAGGGCTCTTGGCACGGCCGGACAGACCGAGCCTGTGCACTTTGCCGATCACGGCATTGCGGGTCACATTGCCGAGTTCAGCTGCGATCTGGCTGGCCGAAAGTCCGGCCTCCCAGAGCTTTTTCAGCTGCTCGACGCGATCGTCGGACCAGGTCAAAACCGTCATTGCACCCTTTCCCTCGCTACGCGCCGCCATCCTGGGGCCTCGCAGCGATTGCCTAAGCCTTCAAAAACCCGTGCCGTCAGAATCCCTTAAGGCTCGCCGGGCGCGTGACTGACGCCCGAACGTTTACGCCGGTACAAGAGGACTCTTGGGATCAGAACCGCTGCACGAGATGTCGTATCTGACAATCCAAACGCTACAATATGGCGTGACTCCCGCGCAAGAGTCCGCCGACTCGCTTCCACATGTTCCGTGGTGAAAACCCGCAAAATCGGCACCGCAAGACTACGGATTCAGCGTTTCGCGAGGCTTTCCGGGCGGCATTGACACCCGTCTTGCCAGGCATAAGATAGTCGCGCGTGCCGCCCTTAAAAGGCGGCACGTTTCGTTTTCCGGGCCGGTCGATGGTGCGTTGCGCAATGCACGCGTCACACCGTCCGCAACATTCAAGTGACATCATGACTAACAGCGCAGCGCCGCATTTGCTCCCCGTTTTCGCCAGAGCCGACCTCGGCTTCGAGCGCGGCGAAGGCTGCTGGCTGATCGCGACCAATGGCGATCGCTATCTCGATTTCACCTCGGGCGTGGCTGTGAATGCGCTCGGCCATTGCCACCCGCATCTGATCAAGGCGCTGCAGGAGCAGGCGACGAAGCTCTGGCACATGTCGAACCTGTTCCAGAGCCCGGATGGCGAGAAGCTCGCCAACCGGCTCTGCAACGAGAGCTTTGCCGACTTCGTGTTCTTCTGCAATTCGGGCGCCGAAGCGCTGGAGGGTGTGATCAAGCTGGTCCGCCATCATCACTTCTCCAAGGGTCATCCGGAACGTTATCGCATCATCACCTTCGAAGGCGCCTTTCACGGCCGTACGCTGGCGACGCTCGCCGCGACCGGATCTGCAAAATATCTCGAAGGCTTTGGCCCGCCCATGGATGGCTTCGACCAGGTGCCGCATGGCGATATCGAGGCCGTCAAGAAGGCGATCGGCCCGCACACCGCCGGCATCCTGATCGAGCCGATCCAGGGCGAGGGCGGCGTGCGCTCGGCAACGCCGACCTTCCTCAAGGCGTTGCGCCAGCTCTGCGACGAGAAGGGCCTGCTGCTCGCCTTCGACGAGGTGCAGACCGGCATGGGCCGCAGTGGCGATCTGTTCGCCTATCGGCGCACCGGCGTCACGCCGGACGTGATGTCGCTGGCGAAGGCGCTTGGCGGCGGCTTCCCGATCGGCGCGGTGCTGGCGACCGCGGATGCGGCCGCCGGCATGGGCCCCGGCTCGCACGGCTCGACCTTCGGCGGCAATCCGCTGGCGATCTCCGCGGCCAATGCGGTGCTCGACGTCATGCTCAAGCCCGGCTTCTTCGACCACGTGCAGAGAATGTCGCTGCTGCTGAAGCAGAAGCTTGCCTCCGTGATCGACCGTCATCCCGATGTCGTCAGCGAAGTGCGCGGCGAAGGCCTTCTGATCGGCATCAAGGCCGTGGTGCCCTCCGGCGATCTGGTCGCGGCACTGCGTCACGAAAAGCTGCTCACCGTCGGGGCCGGCGACAATGTCGTGCGTTTCCTGCCGCCGCTGATCGTGACCGAAGCCGAGATCGAGGACAGCGTCGGGCGGCTTGAGCGCGCCTGCGCCGCAATCTCGTCCAGCCAGACCAAGCGGGCGGCAAGCTGATGAGCAAGTCCCCCAATAAAACTCCAAAGCACTTCCTCGATATCAACGAGCTGCCGCTGTCGGAGCTCAAGCGCATGCTTGCAGCTTCGTCCGCGATGAAGGCGAAGCAGAAGGCGCAGCAGCCGGTCAGGCCGCTCGAAGGCAAGACGCTGGCGATGATCTTCGAGCGCCCGTCGACCCGGACACGCGTGTCGTTCGACGTCGCGATGCGTCAGCTCGGCGGCGAGCCCATCATGCTCACCGGTGCCGAGATGCAGCTCGGCCGCGGCGAGACCATCGCCGACACCGCGCGCGTGCTGTCGCGCTATGTCGATGCCATCATGATCCGCATCCTCAACCACGACGCGTTGCTGGAGCTCGCGGCCAACGCCACCGTGCCGGTCATCAACGGCCTGACGCGGCGCTCGCATCCCTGCCAGGTGATGGCCGACCTCATGACCTATGAGGAGCATCGCGGCCCGATCGAGGGCAAGACGGTGGCCTGGACCGGCGACGACAACAACGTGCTGGCGTCCTGGGCTCACGCCGCCGAGCGCTTCAAGTTCCAGCTCAATGTCGCAACCCCGCCGGAGCTCGCGCCGAAAAAAGCGATGCGCGACTTCATCAAGGCGACCGGCGCGCCGATCATGCTCGGCACCGATCCGGAGGCCGCCGTGCGCGGCGCCGACTGCGTCGTCACCGACACCTGGGTGTCGATGGGCGACAAGGAAGGCGAGCATCGCCACAACGTGCTCAAGCCCTATCAGGTCAACGGCAAGCTGATGTCGCTGGCCAAGCCCGACGCGCTGTTCATGCACTGCCTGCCCGCCCATCGCGGCGAGGAGGTCACCGATGAAGTGATCGACGGTCCGCAATCGGTCGTGTTCGACGAGGCCGAAAACCGCCTGCATGCGCAGAAGGGCATTCTGGCCTGGTGTTTTGACGCGGTGAAGTAGCTTCGCTGGAGGCCCGGCGATCACCTCACATACGGTGTCGTCCCGGACAAGCGCAGCTTCTGGCAACGCGTAGCGTTGTCCAGAACGGAGCGCCGATCCGGGACCCATAGCCACAGGACTGAGTTTGGCGAGGACTCGGAGTTGTCAGCTCGCGCCATCACGTCATCCCGTGGTTATGGATCCCGGGCTCGCGCTTCGCGCGCCCCGGGACGACACCGAGTTTGAGGTTGCTTCGTTCAGTTCGACTTGTATCCGGAACATACCACCGCCGCCGCCCCCTTCCATTTCCGCCCTCCGACCCCAGATAACGCCCCATGGTTTCCCAATCCCCTGAGATGAAAGCCGGCCCCGAAGGCCCGGTTCGCGCGCCATCAGCGGTTCCGATCGATGACGCCGTGTTGCCCTACGAGGTCGACGCGCTCGACGTGCGCGGGCGCCTGGTGCGGCTTGGCCCGGCGCTCGACGAGATCCTGACCAAGCACGATTATCCGGCGCCGGTCGGCAAGCTGCTCGGCGAGGCCATCGTGCTGACGACGCTGCTCGGCACCGCGCTGAAATTCGAGGGCCGCTTCATCCTGCAGGCCCAGACCGACGGCCCGGTGTCGTTCCTGGTCGTCGACTACATGGCGCCGGATCGCCTGCGGGCCTATGCGCGCTTCGATGCCGCGCGTCTCGGCGATACCAGGGATTCCGGCACGCTGCTCGGCCGCGGTCATCTCGCCATGACCATCGACCAGGGCCCCGACATGAGCCGCTACCAGGGCCTGGTCGCGCTCGACGGCGGCAGCCTGGAAGACGCCGCTCACGAATATTTCCTGCGCTCCGAGCAGATCCCGACGCGCGTGCGCCTCGCGGTCGGCGAGGAGTGGCGTTCGAACGACGGCGGCAAGCATCGCTGGCGCGCCGGCGGCATGCTGATGCAGTTTCTGCCGAAGGCGCCGGAGCGCGCGCGGCAGGCCGATCTGCATCCCGGCGATGCCCCCGATGGCGTCGAGGTGCACAGCGTTGCCGAAGACGATGCCTGGGTCGAGGCGCGTTCGCTGATCGAGACCGTCGAGGACGTCGAGCTGATCGATCCCGAGCTCTCCGGCGAGCGGCTGTTGTTCCGACTGTTTCACGAGCGCGGCGTACGCGTGTTCAATCCGATGGTGCTCAAGGCGCAATGCTCCTGCTCGCGCCATGCGGTCGCCTCGATGCTGAAGAGCTTTTCGCCCGACGATCGCGCGGCGATGGTGAAGGACGACAAGGTCGTCGTCACCTGCGAGTTCTGCTCGTCGGTGTACGATTTCACGCCGGACGAGGCCGGCGTGGAGGACGCGTAATTCGCAGGCGCTTGGCGAGCTCTCGTAGCTTCGTAAGGTGGGCAAAGCGAAGCGTGCCCACGATCTGCGTGTGACTGGGAGAATTCGTGGGCACGTCGCGCAAGAGCGCGCCTTTGCCCACCCTACGGCACCGCGCCTGTGTCGCCCTCTGTCAATCCTTGTCACCAAAAATATTCCACTTTGCCGAAATTCGGTTTCGGCGTATGAATTGCGCATCCCGGCTCACCAAGAGGGGCGATCATGTGTCGTCACGCATCGAGAGCCGGGCTTGCGGTGGACGCGGCAGCGTCGGCACGAGAGGTGCGGGCAGGGCGGGTAGTCCCTGTGAGTCCGAGGCTTCGTGCAGACGACGGCGCTGCTAGGCTTCGTCTCGTCTGTAA